>DATNCZ010000108.1:0-5811 GCA_035553335.1 Gemmatimonadaceae bacterium | reverse complement strand
GCGGAGAGCGTGGCGGCCTGTGGGCCGCGATGCACCGGCGCTACCGGGCCGCGAGCTGCGACCGGGGGCCGGATGTGACGAGGTGGCATACGTTCGGTTTTGAGTTTTCACTGCGCGCGACTTCAGGTGCCGGTGCCGGGGCTCTAGCCGTGGCAGCGGATCCTCGAAGTCGCGCAATCCCCTGTAATTTACAAGGACATGCCCCCGAAGCAACTGCACTACCGTACGCGACTGTTCCTGATCCTGTCACTTTTCGCGCTGGTGCCAGCGGCCTTGCTGACGGTTTTGTGGGGCGTCACGCTCGGCAGCGCGCTCCCAATCGTGACCGGTCGCGCAGGCTGGGACAGCGTGGCAGCGACAGGCCGGCGCGCGATCGCGGCGGCTGAAACGGCCCCGCTGAACCGAAAACAGCGCGCTGCGTTCAGCGAGCACGAACGGGAATTGGGCGCCTCGCTGGAGCAGGCCGAGCGCTTCAACTACCTGGTTCGGCGCGGTGCGGAAGTGGTGGTGGTGTCATCGATCATCGTTCTCGCGGCGATCGGATTCGGCGCTTCGCGCGTTGCCGGACATCTCAGCAGACAGTTGAGCAGGCCGATCGACGAGCTGGTGGACTGGACCGAGCTCATAAGGCGTGGCGAGCAATTGCCGTCAGCGCCGCGAAGGCGTGGTGCGCCCGAATTCGAGATACTTCGCCAGCGACTCAAGATGGCCGCAGTGGCACTCGATCTCGGCCGTCAGCGCGCCGTGGAGGCGGAGCGTCTCCGCGCATTTCGCGAGAGCGCGCGTCAGGTTGCCCACGAGCTCAAGAATCCGCTGACACCCATTCGCTTCGCGATCGATCGTCTGCGTCGCGGTGCACCGCCAGAGCTCGCCGAAACGGTGGAAGTTCTCGCGATTGAAACCGAGCGGCTCGAACGTACCGCACGCAGCTTCGCACAGTTCGGACGCCTGCCGGAAGGGCCACCATCGCAGATCGACATCGGCGAGCTGGTGCGATACGCGGCGACCGCTACGGTTCCACCCACGATGACGCTGGACCTGACCGTCGCGGAGGGCCTTCCAATGATACTGGGGTATCACGACGCGCTCGCCGGCGCGGTCTCCAACGTGCTGCTCAACGCAGTCGATGCGTGCGAGGGCAAGGGCAAGCTGACCGTTCAGGTGTCCGAATCGTCTCTGCAGGGCAAGCGAGCGATCAATATTCAGATCGAGGACAACGGCCCCGGAATCGGCGCGCAGCAATTGAAACGCATCTGGGAGCCGTACGTGACTAATAAGGCAGGTGGTACCGGACTTGGATTGGCGATTGCACGTCAGGCCGTGTGGGCGCACGACGGGTCGGTATCGGCACACAGCGACGTTGGAACGGGAACCAGGATCGAGTTCACCCTTCCGATCGATGCCTTGATGACGGAGACTTGATCATGGACAAGGATGTATTTGCAGCACTCATCGGCGGCATCTGCTTCGTGTCGGTGACTACCGTGCTGCCGGTGTGTGTCATGTACCTGCGTCGCGGTAATCGGACAAAGGAACAACAGGCACAGTTGCCAGCCGCCGATATAGTTGCGCGGCTGGAACGAATCGAGACGGGAATGGAGTCGATGTCGGCGGAGATCGAGCGCATAGGCGAGGGACAGCGCTTCACCACCAGACTGTTGAACGAGCGCGATCCGCACATGCTCGAGAACGTGGACGCTGCAACACGGAGAATTTGACATGGGTCCAGACGTAGTAGTACCGGTCAGCGGAATGCTGATGATACTCGGCATCGTGCTGGGAATACCGCTAGTGCGGAGTTACACGAGGCGCGTGGAATCGCGACCGGCGCGAGATGCACTTCCGACGGGCGAGCTCTTCACGCGCCTGGACAGGATCGAGCAGTCCATCGAAGCAATGGCAACGGAGGTCGAGCGAATCGCCGAAGGCCAGCGGTTCACCACCAAGCTGCTATCCGAAGTCCGCACGAGTGCACCTGCCGCGCTGGCCGCGCCCGCGCCCGGTGCGGCCGCGCCGACGATGCAGCCGGACGGAACCGTCCTGTCCGAAGCCGCGCGACGGTCCTGACATAGCGTGCAGCGCGTACTGATCGTCGACGACGAGCCGAACATTCGCCGGATGGTCGGCGCGCTCCTCTCTGCTGAAGGATACGAGGTGCGCGAGGCCGCCGACGGTGCCGCCGGCGTAAGAGCGGTCGAGGAGGAGGAGCCGGACGTCGCCTTGATAGATCTCATGATGCCCGGCGGAATGGACGGCATCGCCACTCTTGCAAAGATTCGCGAGCGCTGGTCCGATCTGCCGGTGATCATGATGAGCGGCCGTGCATCGCTGAGCGATGCGGTGCGTGCAACCAAGGTCGGCGCGGTGAACTTCCTGGAGAAACCGCTCGCACCCGAGACTGTTCTCCTCGCACTCGGCTCCGCCCTCGAGCTGAGACAGGCTCGGCGCGCGGCACGCGTGCTGCGCGCCGAGCTCGGCCGGACAGGCGAAATGGTCGGATCGAGCAGCGCGATGGTCCGTGTTCGAGAGCTGACGGCACGCGTCGCACTCAGTGATGCGCGCGTTCTTATCAGCGGCGAGTCCGGAACGGGCAAGGAGCTAGTCGCAGCCGCGATCCACGAGCACGGCCCACGCCGCGATCGTCCATTCGTGCGCGTGAACTGCGCGGCGATTCCTCGCGACCTCGTGGAGAGTGAGATGTTCGGCCACGAAAAGGGATCGTTCACCGGTGCCGCCGAGCGCCGCATCGGCAAGTTCGAGCTGGCCGACACCGGAACGTTGTTTCTCGACGAGATCGGTGATCTGAGCATGGAAGCACAGGCCAAGCTTCTGCGCGCCATCGAGGCGAAGGAGATTCAACGCGTCGGCGGAAACAAGACCATCAAAGTCGACGTGCGCATCATCGCAGCCACCAACCACGATCTCGCAAAGGCGGTGGACGATGGCGAGTTCCGCGAGGATCTCTACTTTCGACTGAACGTCATTCCGATCCACCTGCCGCCCCTGCGCGAGCGCGGCAACGACGTGATCGAGCTGATTCACCATTTTTCGGAGATCCAGCATCAGCGCACGGGGCGCCCCACGCTCACGTGGTCGGCCGACGCCGAGGCGCGCATGCGATCGTACGCGTGGCCTGGGAACGTGCGTGAGCTGGCGAACATCGTGGAGCGCCTCGCGATCCTCAGCAATGATTCTCACATCAGGACCGGAGACATCGCCGCTGTGCTTCCCGCCCCGCGTGACACAGGCGCCGCAAGCACGGCTGTCTCCGACGATCGCGGTCTGACGGATACGCTCGATGACATGGAGCGGCGCATGATCGCCGATGCATTGGCGTGGGCGTCCGGAAACGTTGCCGAAGCGGCACGCCGGCTCCAAACTGATCGCGCAAATCTGTATCGGCGCATGAAGCGGCTTGGCATGGCTGCAACGGTGCTGGCGCTCTGTTCGCTGTCGTTACTGACTGCGCTGTCGGCTTCACCCCGACTGGTTGCTGCCCAGGGCGTGCCGGCGCGTACAGATACGACGATCAGCGATACCACTCCCGCGTACGATTATCTCAGCAACGACGATCGCCCGTACATCCATCTCGAGCCAAGCCTGTCGTCCGGAAAAACGTACAATCGGGTGGAAGGGTTATCGGTTCTGCTGGGGCCCGCGCTCACGATTGAAACACCCAAGTTCGCGCTGGACGGGACGGCGTATCTGATCGCGCGTACCGCGCGTGGTTTCAGCACCGCGGAGCCGGACGGCGGACATGACCTTCGGATCAGAACGCGGTTCGGACCGGACAAATCGCTTGGACTCGAGGGCCGGCTGTACAGCGTCATATCACCTGTTGAATCCTGGCAGCTGACGGAGCCGGAAGAGGGTCTTGCGGCGTTTCTCTTTCGACGTGATTACCGCGATTATTACGGGCGCCATGGCGGCAGGATCAATGCTTCGTGGACGTTCAGCCGAAAGGCCGCGTTCTCCGCCGGCTATGCCGTGGAACGCTGGTCCACGACCGACGAGGAGAATCCATTCACGCTGTTTCGTCCCACTGCGCGGTGGCGGCAGAATCCAGCGGTCGACGAAGGCGTCTTTCATCTTCTGACTTTCAGCGGCACGTTCGATACACGCAACGACGAGCGAGAACCGAATGGTGGATGGTACCTCACCGGTACGTTCGAGCACGGCTCGAGCCCATCGGTGATACTCGCGCCGCGGGTTCAGAATCCGGTTCCTTCCAGCATCTCATCGCCGCCGCAACCGATCTCATACGGTCGGGTGTTCTTCGATCTGCGACGTTACAACAGAGTCTCTCCCCGTACGCAGCTGGACGGGAGAATCGTCGCTGGCGGCTGGGTCAGCGGCGACGAGCTGCCACTGGAGCGAAAGCTTTCCGTGACAGGGTCGGGGGTTCTGCCCGGTTACGAATTCCGCGAGACGCAGGATGGACCGGACGTGATGCAGTGCACGGCACGTGGCGTAGTGGCTTCGGACAATCCCGTAATGTGCGATCGCATCGTACTCGGTCAGCTCGAGCTGCGCACGCAGCTTGCCTCGCACCCGTTCGACATCTTCAACATACCGGCACTGCGTCTGCGCAGCGTCGGTTTTACAGCGAGCCCCGTCGGAGTGTTCTTCGTTGACGTCGGCCGCGGCTGGCGCACCACGACGCCATGGCCGTCGAGTTACAAGGCTGACGTCGGTGCCGGACTCGATCTCGGACTGCTTGGCGCGTACGTCGCGAAAGCAGTGACCGACGGGGGCGAGCCACTCCGTTTCTTCGTACGCATACGGCGCAGATTCTGACTGTGCGCTGGCTCGCGATCACTGTACTTGCGACGTGCGCCTTCGCCGACGTCGGAACGGCGCAATCGGCGCGCGTCGACATCGTGCTTCCGGCGCGATCCGATCTCGCGACGCAACCGCCTGCAATACGAACGACCGGCGTTCTCGCAGCTGGTAGAACCGCCGAGCTGATAAGGAACGGCTTTCCGGCGCGCCTGCATTACAAGCTAGAACGCTGGGCCGCAGGCACGTTCGTGAATGACGTTAAGGCGACTGCCGAATGGGAGATGATCGCGCAATACGACCCGCTCGCCAAGACGTACAAGCTGATTCGCGCAACGACGAAAAATGCGGTAGTGGTGGGCGAATACACGGAGCTGAGTGACGCAGATGCAAAGTTGGCCGAGCCCTTCCCCGCTCCGATCTCGCCGCCGCGGCCGGGCGAGAAGAGCTACTACTCGCTGACCCTCAACGTCGAGGCAATGTCACTGGGTGACCTGGACGAAGTGCAGCGGTGGCTGCGTGGCGAGCTGCGGCCAGCAGTACGGGGACACCGCAACCCCGGAACCGTGGTGAGCTCCGGGGTGAGGACGCTCGTCGTGCGGATCCTGGGCGGCGAGCGCATCGTGTATCAGGCGAGCACGGGCGTGTTCAAGCCCTGAGGACCGCCGTTCGGCACGGCAAGCGCGACGATGATGTCCATGACGTTCGTGCCGGTCGGCCCGGTTCGCACGAGCGCACCGATCGATTTCCAGAATGTGTGAGTGTCGTTAGCCGCCAGGGCGACGCGTGCGTCCCGCCCATGCGCGCGCGCCTTGCTGATCGAATCGCCGTCCGCGACGGCGCCGGCAGCATCCGTCGGCCCATCGATCCCGTCAGTTCCCAGTGATACGACTGCCATGCCGGAAACGCCGTCCATTGCGATCGCAGCGCCCAGCACGAGCTCCTGATTCCGTCCACCAACGCCGTTGCCACGGACGGTAACTGTCGTCTCGCCGGCATAGATCAAGGCAACCTTGGCGCCGACACGCTTGC
>DATNCZ010000107.1:0-5450 GCA_035553335.1 Gemmatimonadaceae bacterium | reverse complement strand
GAAACGGTGCTCGATCTACTGCCGCTGGGTCTGTACGTGATAGATCGCGATTACCGGATCACAGTCTGGAATCGCAAGCGCGAGACGGGGATGCAGGGCGTGTCCCGCGACGAGGCGATCGGCCGCACGATCTTCGAGATTCTTCATCGTCAGCCGGAGGACGTGGTTCGTCGCGAATTCGACGAGGTGTTCGCTACCGGCAAGACGCAGCAGTTCCAGACCGAATCCAGCGCCAGCGGCGCGCTGCGTACCTACAGGCTTTCCAAGATTCCAATTCGCGACCAGGCGGGCGTCGTCACGCACATCATTACTATCGGCGAGGACATCACCGATTGGGTGGAAGCGCGTGAAGCCGTGGCACAGAACGAAAAACTCGCCGCGATCGGGCGTCTCGCCGCGGGGATCATGCACGAGATAAACAATCCGCTCGCGACGATCGCAGCGTGCGCAGAGAGCATGGCGCTGGAAACGAGAGTTGATGGAAGTACGTCGCAAGGCGCGCAGGATGGCGCGGCCGATGGCGGGCCCGAGTATCTCAAGATCATCGAGAGCGAAGTTCAGCGCTGCAAGCGCATCATCGACGGGCTGCTCGATTTCAGCCGGCCGCGCGCGCAGGAGCGACAGTCTCTCCAGGTGAACACCGTCGTGGAGCGCGCACTGTTTCTACTCAAGCATCACGCGCGCTTCAAGCAGCTCACCGTGCAGGCTGAGCTCGGGACCGAGCTTGCGACCGTGCATGCGAGTTCCGAGCAGTTGATTCAGGTAATGATTGCGCTATTGATGAATGCAGCGGACGCGATGCCTCAGTACGGGCGCGTTCTCATACGCACACGTGCAGCGCCGCGCGGCGCGAAGCACGTCGTCATCGAAGTACAGGACGAAGGGTCGGGAATGACGCGTAACGAGATGTCCCGCATCTTCGAGCCATTCTATACAACGAAGGAGCCGGGCCGGGGTACAGGGCTCGGACTCGCTATCTGCCATGGTATCGTCGCCGACCACGGGGGTCGCATCGAGGTATCCAGTGAACCTGGCAAGGGAACGCGTTTCACCATTCTCTTGCCGATGGAGGAAGCATGAGCGCCGACGGGAGTGCCCCAATCCGTGTGCTGATTGCCGAGGATGAGGAGCACCTTGGCGCAATTCTCGAGCATTTTCTGAGGAGCCGCGGTTACGCGGTGACCATGTGTCGTGACGGCCGTGCTGCGTTGACCGAGCTGCATGCGGTTCCGTACGACGTCGCGCTGATCGACATCGTGATGCCCGAGATGGACGGACTCGAAGTACTGCGGCATCTGCAGAACGAGCCCGCGCCGCCGGAGGTGATCATAATCACCGGTAACGGCACGATCGATACCGCGATTACCGCCATCAAGCTCGGCGCGTACGACTACATCTCCAAGCCATACCGAATGGCCGAGATCGACGTGATGGTGCGTCGTGCGTGGGAAAAGCGCGAGCTCGGCAAGGCCAACGTCATGTTGCGTGCACGGACGCGCGAGCTGCCAACGGAGATGACTAGCAGGAATCCGGCGATGCGCGAAGTCCTGGCTCGTCTGCCGGCGCTTGCGCAATCCGATGCCCCAGTCGTGATCAAGGGCGAGCGCGGCGTTGGCAAGAGCTACGTTGCACGATATCTGCACGCGCTGTCCGGCCGCGTCCGCGACTCGCTGATCGAAGTGCGACAGGTCCGCGGTGGGCTTACCGGCGCCGCGGCACTCGTTGGACGGCAGGGAGTTCCGTCAGGCGGCGCAATGCCGACTGGTGCATTTCTCGCAGCGGACCGTGGCACTACGGTGATCGACATCGCCGCACTGGACGAAGAGGCGCGCGGCGTACTGCGGGACGTAATCGGATCCAACGCGTTCATGCGCATTGGAGGATCACACGCACTTCCTCTGACCACGCGTCTGGTGATCTGCGTGGACGATCCCTCCGACGCCTTCGCCTCGTCGATCGGCGCCGAGCAGCTGACCATTCCGCCGCTTCGCACTCGGCACGAAGATCTTGCGCCGCTCGTCGCGGAGATGTTGGCGGAGCAGACCGGACCGATTCACACCATCGCGCCCGAGGCATTCGACGTTCTGGCGTCCTATACGTGGCCCGGAAACGTGCGCGAGCTTGGCGTGGTGCTCGCCCGTTGCGCGCTTCTCGCTCCCAAGGAGAACATATCCGCTGGTGACCTTCGGCTGCTGCTCGCTACCGGGGCAGTCGGTGTCGAAGGACGGGGCGCGCCCCTTTCCGACCTGGAAAAGCTGCATATTGAAGCCATGCTAGTCCGATTTCATTGGCACCAGGGCCGCGCAGCCGAGGCGCTTGGCATATCGACCAAGACACTGTATCGCAAGATGCGCGAATTCGGCTTTCGCCGTCCGCGCAAGCGCAAGTTTGCCCGGGTCCGGCCTGAGGAATGAAGATCCTCGTTATCGAGGACGATCCGACCGTCGGGCAGTTCGTCAAGCGGGGGTTGGAGGAGCAGCGCTGGACCGTCGATCTCGCCGAGAACGGAAATGATGGAGAAGCGCTCGCCACGGCCGGCGATTACGATCTCATCATTCTCGACATGCGGCTTCCGGGGAAGTCCGGGATGGAGGTGCTGCACGACCTTCGCGCGCGGAACTTCCAGCGCCCGGTGCTCGTGCTGACAGCACAGGACGCGGTGGATGCGAAGGTGCAGACGCTGCGTGCAGGCGCGGACGACTACGTCACGAAGCCTTTCGCATTCGAGGAACTGCTCGCGCGCGTGGAGGCGCTGGCGCGTCGTCCGCGCGCGATGGCGTCCCCGGTGATGCAGGTGGCCGATCTCACGCTCGACGTCGACACGCGCGAAGTGCGGCGAGCGGGGACTCTCATTGAGCTCACGCCCAAGGAATACACGGTGCTGGAGTACCTGATGCGGCATCACGGCCGCGTGATGAGCAGGACGCTGATCACCGAGTACGCCTGGGGATATCACTTCGATCCGGGAACCAACATCGTGGACGTCGTGATCAATCACCTTCGGAAGAAGATCGACGCCGATCATGAGAAGAAGCTGATCTCGACGGTGCGCGGCGTCGGGTACGTTGTGCGCGGATGATTCCTGCGCGGCTGAAGCTGACGTTTGTATTCGCCGGTGCGATGACCGTCACTGGCGCCGCACTTGGAATTGCAGTTTCGGCTTCGCGCACCGCCGGTGCATACAGCGCCATCGCGCGCGAGGCGCTGGCAGACGGCGATCTCGCGATGCGCATCATCGAGCAGGCTTCAAAGGATCGAGAGCCTGTGGTGGTACGCGATTCATCTGGCGCCGAGCAGGTCGCGCGCTCGGTTGCGGCACGACTGGAAGTGATCCCGGGGTACGTCGTGATCGTCGGACGCAAGGCGAACGTCGTATTCACGTCGTTCGACGTGCGTGACCTGTCGGACGATGACTGGACAACTCTGCAGCATGGCATCGCCGATCTTCCCGACGACGGTCCAGCGGGCGTGATCAGCGTCGGGCAGGAACGCATTCTGTTCGTCGCACACGCGATACACGACAGCACCACGCGCTTGAGCCGCGTCGTCACCGGCGTGCGCGTGCGGGGTGCACAGAGTCTGCCGACGGAGCTCGTGACGACTCTCTTCGCGGTCATGCCGCTTGCCATCGCGCTTGCCTCCTGGGGCATGTGGCTGATGCTCGGCGGTACGTTCCGCAGAATCGAGCGCGTGCGCCGCGGCGTTGCCGACATCACCGACGGTCGCAGCCTGCACCGGCGGTTGTCGGATGACGAGGCGAGTCCCGAGATAGCTGCGCTGATCGATACGTTGAACTCGATGATTGCACGGCTCGAGACATCGTTCGCGGCATTGCGGCGTTTCACCGCCGACGCGAGCCACGAGCTCAAGACACCGCTTGCGGTGTTGCGTGCGGACGTGGAGCGCGCAATGAGCGCGACAACACGAAAGGACGATCGTCTCGTCGCGCTCGAGGAAGCGTTGCACGAGACGACTCGCATGGCTGATCTCGTCGAGAGTCTGCTCACCCTTGCGCGTGCGGACGAGGGAAGATTCGACCTGTACCGCGAGCGTGTCGACCTGAGCGAGCTCACGCAGGAAGTTTACGAGACCGCGCTCATACTGGGCGAGGGTGCGGGCGTGGCGGTAAATCTTCCGTTCACGACCGAAGTCACGATCGCGGGCGATCGCACGCGGCTGCGGCAGCTTTTTCTCAACCTCGTTACCAACGCGATCAAGTACACACCGCGCGGCGGACGCGTCGACATCGGACTCGGGCGCCATCCGGACAACGTGACGTTTGCAGTGCGCGATACTGGAGCGGGAATCGCTGCTGCGGATCTGCCGCATATCTTCGAGCGATTCTGGCGCGCCGATCGTGCACGCTCGCGCACCGCGGAGCGTGGAGGATTCGGGTTGGGTCTTGCGATCAGCCAGTGGATTGCTCAGGCTCACGGCGGTACTCTTACGGTTCAGTCGCGGCTGGGCAAGGGGTCGTTGTTCACGCTCACACTTCCGCTCGATGCAGCCGACCGCGCGGAGCCCGATGATGAGACGTTGCCGGAGCACTGATGCAGTGATGCCGCATCGGAATGCGGTCCAGATGCCACCGGTGTTAATCTTCCGTTAATGTTTTGAATTAACTGAAGCTTAATCTCCCGGCCATTCCGGCTTAATTGTGCGCCAGTATTCTTCTCTCAGTCATTCTGAGGAGCTTGCTGCCGCAATGTTCAACCAGCTAATCGAGTCGAAGCGCGCCAAGAAGCGCAGCCCGGGGACCACTGCGTTCAGCATTGGGCTGCACGCGGGACTCATCGGGCTCGCGGTCTGGGCGACGGCCAACGCCGCCATCAAGAACGAGAAGCCGAAGGCGGAGAAGATCGAATTCGTCCAGGTGAAGAAGGACGAGCCGCCACCGCCAAAGAAGGAGGCACCGCCGCCGCCGAAGGCTACTGTTGCGCCGCCACCGCCGAAGGGCTTCCAGGTGCCACAGGCGCCGCCGATCGTTCCGGTCAAGATCCCCGACATCGATCTTTCCAAGAAAGTCACGAACGTCGCTGACTTCAGCGGAAAGGGCGTAGAAGGCGGTGTCGCGAATGGTGTCGTAGGTGGAAAGGGCCCGGTCTCGAACACCGAGACGTACTTCTCGTTCCAGGTTGAGAAGCCGGCCGCCATGGCTTCTGGAACCGTTACGCCTTCATACCCGGAGACGCTTCGCAGCGCCGGAATCGAAGGAGAGGTCGACGCGGAATTCACCGTGGATACCACGGGTCGCGTAGATCAGGCCGCTGGCATCAAGATCACCAAGGCCACCAATGATCTGTTCGCCGCCGCCGTCAAGTCGGCCCTGCCGCGCATGAAGTTCTATCCTGCGGAGATCGGTGGGCACAAGGTCAGACAGCTCGTGCAGCAACCGTTCACGTTCACGATCACTCATTAACCGTCCCACCATTCCACGGAGTAACGAACAA
>DATNCZ010000106.1:0-9500 GCA_035553335.1 Gemmatimonadaceae bacterium | reverse complement strand
GGCGTGAACGCGTTGCGCCGCCCCGACAATGCGACGATCGTGGTGACGCACTACCAGAGATTGTTGAACTACATCGTGCCCGATTTCGTGCACGTGCTCGCCAACGGCCGCATCGTCCGCTCCGGTGGCAAGGAGCTCGCGCTGGAGCTGGAAGAGCGCGGTTACGACTGGCTGCTCGACGCAGCATGACCCAGGTCATGACTGACGCAGTTCTGACGCAGGACCCCGACTCGCCAGAAGTCGGACGCGCAGGCGCACCGACGCCCGTCGCAACGCGCGACGCGCGCGCCGCCGAATACGTAACGCTGTTCGACGACGTCGATCGCGCCGGCGAGCCGCAATGGCTCGGCGCGCAACGTCGCGCCTCGATCGAGAACTTCGCGACGCTCGGATTTCCTACTACGAAGAACGAGGACTGGCACTTCACCAGCGTGGCCTCGCTCCTCGAACAGGGCTACGCTCCCGTCGCACCGGCGTCGTCGGCACTGGCCGCGCGCGACATCGAGCAGTTCCGCTTTGCAGGCGAGTGGCAGACGCTGGTGTTCCTCAACGGGAACTTCGTCGCTCATCTGTCGGACGTCGAGGCGAGCGCCAAACTGTACGCCGGTCCGCTGCGCCCGGCGTTGTCCGACGAACGGTACGCACGCGTGATCGAGCAGCACCACGGCGGACTCGCCGACACGCGCACGCACGCATTCACCGCGCTCAACTCCGCGTTTTCCGGCGACGGCGCATTCGTGCACGTAGCGGCCGGCACCGTGGCGCCGCGCAACGTGCATCTCATCTTCGTGTCCGATGATTCCGCGCAGGGCGCACTGTTGTCACCGCGCAACCTGATCGTGATGGAACACCACGCGGAGGCGACCGTCGTGGAGAGTTATGTCTCGCTCGGCAACGCCAACTATCTCACCAATGCGGTGACGGAAGTGTACGTCGCCGATGGCGCGCGACTCAGGCATTACAAGATCCAGCGCGAGAGCCTCCGCGCGTACCACGTCGGATCCTGGTACGCCAATCAGGGCCGCGACTGTGCCTACGAAGCATTCTCGTTCGCCGTCGGCGCTGATCTCTCGCGCACGAACATCGCGACATTGCTCGACGGCGAAGGCTCGCACGTTTCGCTGGATGGATTGTATCTCGTGAATGGCGAGCAGACCGTTGATCACCAGACGAGCGTCATCCACGCCAAGGAGAGCTGCACCAGCCACGAGCTGTACAAGGGTGTCATGGACGGCGAGTCGCACGCGGTCTTCAACGGCAAGGTGTACGTCCGGCCCGAAGCACAGAAGACCGATGGCAAGCAGAGCAACAACAACCTGCTTCTCTCGGAAGGTGCGCGCGTCGATACCAAGCCGCAGCTCGAGATCTACGCCGACGACGTAAAGTGCACGCACGGGGCCACGATCGGACCGGTCGATTCGACAGCGTTGTTCTATCTCAAGAGTCGCGGCATCGGGCCGGAGATAGCGCTGCGGTTGCTCACCTACGCGTTCGCCGCCGAAGTGCTCGAAGAGTTGACGATTCCCGCGGTGCGCGACGAGCTGGAGAAGCTCGCGTTCGAGCGGTTCGCTGTGGGTGTGTAGCGAGTCGTTCGTCATTCCCACGAAAGCGGGAATCCATCTGCTGTTCGTCATTCCCGCGAAAGCGGGAATCCATCTGCTGCCGACCAGCTTCCTGCTGTCATCGCACTCGAAGGTCGATAACATGGATTCCCGCTTTCGCGGGAATGACGATTTCCAACCCGCGCCTCGCGCTACCTCAGATTCAACGCCCAGTACGCCGCGCCGCCGACGATCACCAGGACGGCCACCAGGACGAGCGGCATCATCTTGAGGCCTTTCGACGGCTGCTGAATCTCCGGCGCGTTCGGCTGGCCCGGAAATGTCAGCGTAGGACGTCTGCCGTCCACCGTAGCCGGACGAGCCACCGGGGTGGCGATCTTCATTGCCACCGGAAGCCGCTCTCGTGTGAAGATGAACTTCATCGACCCGACCAGGAACGTCGAGCCTTCATGGAGAGGCTGCGGAGCCAGAACCGGCATTGAGTTCATCACCGTGGTGGTCGACCCGACGGGATGCAGAACGAAGTCGTCGCCTTCCTGCCGGATCTCCGCGTGATGACGCGATACGGCCACCTCGTTGACGGTGATGTCGCACGCCGTCTCCCGTCCGATCGAGAGCGGATGATCCGCGTGGATCGGGTACGCCTTGTGCTCGTAGGCGTGAATCAGATAGGGCGTGCCTGCCGCTTTCGCTTCCGACATTGTCAGTTCTGACGATCCTGGTTCTGCAAAGGGCACACCGGAGCCGGTCGGTCCGGCCCTTCCATCGCTATTGGCAAGTATCGTCACGCTGCGACCGACCTGTCAGCATGTGATCACGCATGCCGCGATTGCGGCCCCATCCGGGCGTGGTCAGGATGCGAACGGATTGTCCGACAGATGCTCATCCACGATGTACCAGTGCCCGCCTCGCAGCACGAAAACGGCGGTCCAGGCGCCCCCGATCACGTGCGGCAGTCCACTGGGCTGTCTGTGCGGTATCCTGTACGTTGCGGTCATTACGGCCACTCCGGGGGCGAGTACGTCGATGTGCATCGCCGTCCACTCCACGTGCGCATCGCGCATATTTTGCCCGACGTTGGTCCAGAATGCCTGGATGCCAGCCCGGAGCGAATCCCGCGACGTGGTGATCCGCCCGCCACTGGCTGACAGTATGGGCCCGGTGGGGGCGTACAGGGCCATGAGGTTCCCGGGAACGTCCGGGCGGGTGAAGTCATAGGCCGCCTCGACCTCGGTCCGAATGGCCCGTTCCGCCGCGATGCGCTGGATGGCGGTCACCCCTGGCGCGGACCCGGAGGAGCAGCCTGGCACGGCCAGCCCCGCAAGTCCGGCCAGTCCCGCGAGGGCTGCGATCTTCGCCAGATTTCGGATCATGGGGATGGAACCTTGGTTTGCACCGGGGGTTGAGTACGCGGGTTGAAATATGGTCGAAGGACGTCCGCTGGAGGACACATGCGTTACGGGTCGCTGTTCGCTTCCGCCGCGGTGCTGTTGAGCGTTGCCGCGTGCAAGGGAAAGGACGCCAGGATGAGCGATGATCTGGCGAAGGACCTGGCTGCTGCCAAGACCAACGATGTGCTGGCACTCGCACCCCACGCGGGCGTGCAGACAGTCGTGTCTCCCGAGGAGCTGTCGCCCCAGGGACGTGCGAAACTTCGATCGTCCAGCAAATCGACGCGACTGGTCAGCAGCCGCGTGACGCATCGTGATGTGACGCCCTCGCCGGCCGCTGCGCTTCCGCCGCTCCCCGTGGCCACGACCACCTCCGAGCCTGCAGCGACCAGCTCCGATGTCGCCTCCGCGGCGCCCGCGCCGGTGGATCAGCCAGCCGTCCCTACGCCGCGCCCGCAACCCGTCGACGTCTCCTATCCGTCTGGTGAGTCGGGATCGACGCACAGCGGCGGTGGGCTCGCTGGAATCATCGGCGCCATCGGCGGTGCAATTTTACGTGGTGGAGTGGTCGACGGCGATCACTGCGATCCGCGCGGACGTCACGGCCGCGGTGGAACTATCTTGATCAATCAGCGCGGTCCAATCCTTCGTGGCAATTACTAGGCGAACCTAAAAACTCAATGAGATCAATCCGTCCCGCGGCGATCTGTGCAATAGCGCTGCTCGCCGCCGCTGCATGCAACAAGAGCGACAACAAATCGGCCCAGGATCCTCTGGCGCAGGACTCGTCACTCTCGCGCGATCTCCAGCTCGCGAACAACGATACGGCCGCGCAGCCGCAGCTCAAGGACGTTCCAACAACACCGCCGCCAGCGCCGCCCCGCGCCGCTGCAGTCGAGAAAAAGCACGTCGCCGTCGCACCGCCCCCGCGCAGGCGCACTCCCGCGCCGCAGCCAAGCGCCCCAGCGGTTGCTCAGGCGCCTGCACCGGTCACCACACCGTCCGGTAATACAGTCGTCAAGGCGACTTCGACTGCCGCCAACACCGAGGGAAGGGTGGGAGTCGTATCGGCAGGCACCAATCTCTCGCTCAGCTCCGGACAGCGCGTCTGCACCAACACCAACAGCGTAGGCGACCGCATAACGGCGACGCTCGCCGAGGCCGTGTCGGGATCCAACGGCGTCGTGATTCCAGCGGGTGCAACGGCGGTTCTTGAAATCACTTCGCTCGCGCGCAGCAATCAGGCCGGCGAGAACATGAACATCGGCCTGGTCGTGCGCTCGATCACGTACGGCGGCAAGACCTATCCTGTGAATGGCGAGATCGTCAGCGCTGGCGTCGAAAAGGTGAAGGCGGCCGATAACAACGACGCGACCAAGGTGGCCGGCGGCGCGGTCGTGGGTGCGATTCTCGGACACATCCTTGGCGGCCGGTCCAAGACCAAGGGCACGATCATCGGTGCCGCCGGCGGTGCCGCCGCGGGCGCGGTACTGGCACACCAGACCGAGAAGTACGACGCGTGCCTCCCGAGCGGCGGACAGGTGGTCGTGAAGCTGGATTCGCCGATGTCGATTCAGAACGCCACCGGCGCGACGAACGGCGTGATCTAGGTGCAGGTCATCGATTCGGTCTAGATTGCATTCCAGGTAACAGGCAAGGATACATCCTTGCCCCACCTTGACCTGGCATCTTTGGTGATGGTTGAGGATCGTCGTTCCGGAGAGCGACGACACTGCAGGCAGACCTGCAAATAGCTACTCTTACGACCGATCATTCGCGCATCGATGGTCCGCGCCGGTGGGGCAGGGATGTATATCCCTGCCTGTCACTCCAGATGCAAGCGAGATTGGATGAGCGCCTGTAACCCCGTCACCACATCGATGCACGGTAAGATCTGTGTCATCACAGGAGCAAACACCGGCATCGGCAAGGCCGCCGCGGCGGCACTCGCTGCGCTCGGCGCGCAAATCGTGATGGTGTGCCGCGACAGAGTCAGGGGCGAGCGTGCGCTCGAAGAGGTCGCGGCAGCGGCAGTGAAGGGCGGACAGGGAGGCAGTGCAGAGCTGTCCATTGCCGATCTCTCGTCACAATCGGACGTACGCTCCGTTGCGGCGGCAATTCTCGCCGCGCATCCCCGGATCGACGTACTGGTCAACAATGCCGGCGTCGCGCTCAAGCATCGCGAGTTGACGGTCGACGGCATCGAGCGCACATTCGCGGTGAACTATCTCGCGTATTTCATGCTCGCCAATCTGCTGCTTCCGGGATTGCGTGCCGCGGGCAGCGCCCGGATCGTCAATGTTTCATCTGGTGCGCATCGGCGCGGCAGGCTCGACTTCGACAATCTCCAGGGTGAGCGCAGCTACAGCAACATCCGCATGTATTCCGACAGCAAGCTGGAGGACTTGATGTTCACCTACGCACTTGCGCGCAGGCTCGCAGGAAGCGGCGTCACGGTGAACGCTCTGCATCCGGGGGTCGTTGCGACGGAGATATGGCGGGAGGTTCCCATTCTCGATTTTCTGAGTCGATGGCTCATGCTCTCGCCGGAGAAAGGCGCGCGCACCACGGTCTATCTTGCCGCGTCGCCTGATGTTGAAGGCGTGACGGGGCAGTACTTTGACAAGTGCAAGCCGGCGGGGACGATTGCATTGAGTCACGACGTGGCGCTGCAGGAACGGCTGTGGACGACGACCGTGACACTCACCGGCGTTGGCGCGGAAATCTGACCGCAGATGAGAAGTCCGCTCGAAGTTGCGCAGAGAAATGCGATGATCGTTGCGCTGGTCGCGATGGTCGGATGTGGCGCGAGCATACGTCCACTTCCTCCACTACCAGCTCCCGTGCCGGAGTCATATCCCTCCGGCGGAACGGCAAGAGTGCCGGCGGACGCGGGCGACACATCGTACTTCGATGCCAATCCGCTGATGGTTCCCGTCGAGGGGGTTCAGCCGAGCGGCGTTTCGGACAGCTTCAACGACCGGCGCGACAACGGAAGGACGCATCGTGCCAGTGACATTCTGGTTCCCAAGGGGGCGAGAGTGGTGGCCGCCGAGTCCGGTACGATCATGCGGCTGAGCAGGAATGCGCTGGGTGGGATCACGATCTACATGATGGATGAAACGGGCCGGTTCATATTCTATTATGCCCATCTCGAAGGATACGCGGACGGACTGGCAGCGAACGAGCATGTCTCGCAGGGCGAACTGCTCGGTTATGTTGGTATGACGGGAAACGCGCCCGTGCCGCATCTGCACTTTCAGGTAATGCGGCGCGATCCCGATCGGCACGATTACTGGAACAGTCCGGCGGTCGACGTCAGACCGTTCTTTACAATTCCTGGACAGGTGCGCGCGAGCAATGAACAGTAAGGAGCGAGCGAATCTGCGCGCCGAGGCGCAGCGATTGAGTCCGCTGGTTCACGTCGGACACGGCGGAGTCACCGACGCGATCGTCAAGACGATGGACGACGTACTTCGAACGCACGAGCTCGTGAAGGTGGACATCAGCCGAAATCTGAGTGCGCCTATCAAGGAAGTCGCCGGCGCGCTGGCCGACGCGACTGGCGCCGAGGTGGTGCAGGTGATCGGGCGAAAAGCGACGTTCTTCAGGGACAACCCGGAGCTGGAGTGGAAGGGCAACGTCCCGCCCTGGCGTTGAAATCTGGTCCCCCGGGCCTATCTTTCTTAGGATTGACCAATCGCTTCACAGAAGGCCGAACCAACCCCTCGAAATGCCCTACGTAATTACTGAAGCCTGCATCGGCGTGAAGGACCGTGCTTGCGTCGACGTCTGCCCCGTGGATTGCATCTACGAGGGCGAGAAGCAGCTATATATCCATCCGGATGAATGCATCGATTGCGGTGCATGCGAGCCGGAATGTCCTGTGACGGCCATCTTCCCGGAAGAAGACGTTCCGCAGAACTTGCGATCGTACATCGCGCTCAACGCGGACGTGTTCAAAGGACCCAATCCACCCGGAAAGCCTCAACGATAGGGTCGTCTTTCTTCGTATCTGCAGGGCGCCTTCGGGCGCCTTTGCTGTTCCCGGGCTCGCCGCGGCATCCTCAACGCACTCCCCAATCGGAAGTCAGATGAAATCATTGCACCGCTCGACCGCTGCGTCAGTCGTCGCCACGCTGGCGATCGTCGTTTCCGCGTGTGCCACCGCGCCGGTGCAGCCAGCGGCCGGTGTATCGGCAACCGGTGCTGCGCCACAGGTGATACTCGTCTCCATGGACGGATTCCGACGCAGCTATCTCGACACCGACTCCGTCCCGACGCTCCACGCACTGGGCCGCGACGGCGTCACGGCGCAGGCGATGATCCCGTCGTTTCCGACGCTGACATTTCCGAATCATTACACCATCGTCACCGGGCTCTATCCAGAGCACCACGGCATCGTCGGCAACACGATCTACGATCCGGAGTTCAAGGCGCTGTTCACGATGAGCAACGCCGCCTCCAGGGAAAGTCGCTGGTGGGGCGGCCAGCCGATCTGGGTCACGGCTGAGAAGCAGGGCCAGCGCGCGGCGTCGATGTTCTGGGTGGGATCGGAGGTCGAGATCGACGGCGTTCGGCCCACGCGATGGAAACCGTTCGACGGAAAGGTTCCGTTCCAGGCGCGCGTGGATACCGTGCTGTCGTGGCTCGATCTTACCGGTGCACAGCGCCTGTCGCTCATCACGCTCTACTTCGAGGAGCCGGATCACACAGGTCATACTGAAGGACCGCATTCACCCATGACAGGCGCCGCCGCTGCGCGATCCGACAGCGCGCTCGGCAGGCTCGTACAGGGATTGCGCGCGCGCGGCATGTACGACAAGGTGAATTTGATAGTCGTGTCCGACCACGGGATGTCGCAACTGTCACCCGATCGCGTGGTGTACCTCGATGACGTGGTCGACACCGCGTCGATCCGCATCACTTCATTATCGCCCAACCTGATGATCACGCCGCGCGACGGAGATGCTCCCGCGCTGCTCGCCAGAATCAGGAAGCTGCCGCACGTGAGCGCGTGGCTCAAGGCCGACGTTCCGGAGCGGCTGCACTACAACGAAGGTCGTCGCATCACACCCGTGGTCGCCGTCGCGGACGACGGATGGACGATTGCGACTCACGGATCGCGGCGCAGCCCTGGCGGCGGTGCGCACGGTTACGACAACGCGAATGCGTCGATGAATGCGATATTCGTGGCGCACGGCCCTGCGTTCAGGCAGGGAGTAAAGATGCAGTCGTTCCCGAATGTCGATGTGTATGATCTGCTTGCGAAGCTGCTTCGCCTGCAACCGGCGCCGAACGACGGATCGCTGCAGCCGTTTGCCGAGGTGTTACGTTGATTCGCTGATTGCGAATCACGGCATCGGCTTTCCGCCGATTCCGTAGCGGCTCTTGATCACGAAGGCGATGATGAGCACCGCGTATTGCATGAAGGTGCTCACTTCGCTGCGCCACGCCTGCGGCCAGTCGAAGTCGCCAGCGGCGGGCGATGTGGGCGGACGCGGAATCCAGCGCGGCGTCGCTGACTTGTAATCGAGATATTCGCCGTCGAACGTGCTCTCCAGTACTCCTTCCTCGAACCGAACGATCAGGGAGTACTCGATTGCAAAGAGAACGATGGCCACCGGCAGAAACCAGAATACGCCGGAGATTACGGCGAAGCCCATCCAGATCAGGAAGTTTCCGTTGTAGAGTGGATTGCGGCTCCAGGCGAACGGACCGTAAGTGACGAGTCGGTTGACGTTGCGCGAGCGTCGCCGCGTCGACGTGCCGGCCGCGGCGACGCCCCAGAGCCGCCACGCTTCACCCACCACCACGAGAGCGATACCGATCACCCAGAGCTGCGGCGACATCGAGCCCGGCGCCACCAGGGGAATGCCGAGGAAGAGGATCGGCAACCAGCCGCGCTGCCGGAACAATACAGCGCCAGCCCGGGCCGCCGGCGTACGTTCCGCCGCTGAGAGCGACACAGCCGGTGCCGGCGCCGCCGTCGTCACTACGTCTTTCTGGGGCTCATTCATCGGCTCAATTTGCAACAAGGTCGCGCGATGCTCAACATATGATTTGCGCAAGAGTGCGCGGCCGGCCAGCGGCGGGCGCGTCAACCCACTGGAAATCGAAAGGGAGACCGTTCGAACGGCCTCCCTTTGATTCTTCGTCATCCCCCGCTTTCGCGGCAATGACAAGTCACCGCGACGACTTCCTGGCCGTGGATTTCCGGCCCGAAGATTTGCGCCCGGTCGATTTCTTCCTGGCGCTGGTCCGTGCAGCCGACTTGCGTGAGGCCGACTTGCGGGCGGACGTCTTGGACGCGCGCTTGCGTGGCGTCTTCTCGCCCTTCTCTCGCGCCTCGTTTATTCCGATCGCGAGTGCCTGCTTGCGGCTCGTTACCTTGCGTCCGCCGCGCGTCTTGAGCGTGCCGTGCTTGCGTCGGCGCATCGCGCTGCCAACGGTCGCGCTCGCCTTGCTGCTGTACTTCCTGCCGGATGACTTCCGGCTCGACTTGCGGGCCGACGTCTTGTGAGCCGAAGACTTTCGCCCCGACCGT
>DATNCZ010000105.1:0-3584 GCA_035553335.1 Gemmatimonadaceae bacterium | reverse complement strand
TGAACGACGGTACACGATGGTTCTCTATGGCGCTCTCGTTGTCGCGGCTATCGCGACGTTCGGCGCCTACCGTATGCTGGGATCGCTGCGCGACCAGACGCGAGTTCCGACTCGGCCTGTAGTTATCGCGACGAAGGATCTCCCGGAAGGAGTGTCGCTCGACCGGCTCGCGCTCACCACGCGAAACTGGCCGATCGCGACTGTCCCTGTGGGAGCATTCTCGTCTGTCGACTCGGCGGTAGGGCGCGTTACGCGCATTGCCATCTTCAACGGCGAAGCGATAGTGCCGGGACGGCTGGCACCGGTCGGCGCAGGCGCCGGGCTCGAGCAGAAGATCGCGCCGGGGACGCGCGCCATGGCGGTGCGCATCAACGATGTCGCGGGCATAAGCGGTTTGCTTCAGCCGAACAGTCGCGTCGACGTTCTCGTGACTCTCGCCGAGGATGCGAACAACCGCGATACACAGATGGCAAAGCTGTTCATGGAGAACATGCGGGTTCTGTCTGTAGGGACCGCGGTGCAGCGTGACGCTGATGGCAAGCCCAACAACGCGACCACTGTCACGCTTGGCGTGACGCCGCAGCAAGCCGAGCAGCTCGCCGTTGCGATGAACAAGGGGAGCATACAGCTCGTGCTGCGCGGCTATGGCGATCCCGATACGGTTCGCACCGCCGGAGCGACGTCCAGGGATGTGCTTGGCCTGCTACGCGGAGCGCCGGCCGTCAAGCCTGTCGAAGCGCATCGTGAGGTTCGCCGGCGCGTTGTCGCGCCTCCGAAACCGGTGCCAGTTGCGGTCGTGATGGCCAAGCCGGCACCACCGGATTCAGTGACAGTAAGTGTGTATCGCGGCGAGAAGCCAACGAAACAAACCTTCGAAAAGCCAAGCACCGGTGGCGTTCCGAAATCGCCGTGACGCGGGAGATGGTGACATGCAGGACCGTTCGCAGCAGGGTTGCACGCGCTCTTTCTTCATTCAGCGAGGAATTCTTGTCCCTTACGAACATTCGGCACACGACGAAAGCGCTCGCGACCGCGGGCGTGTTCACGTTCATCACTGCGGGTGTCGCGCTCGCGCAGAGTGTAGCCGTTTACGGGCCAGAGACGCAGGGACGCGCCGACCCTATCTCCATGATCGAACTTTCGGTGGGAAGGTCGCTGCCGGTTACCACGCCGGTCGCGCTCACGAAGGCGTCGGTCGCCTCGCCGGACATCGCGGATCTCGTCGTCGTGAGCGGTCGTGAATTCGTGATAAATGCCAAGGCGATCGGTGAGACGGACGCTGTCCTCTGGCTCGCGAACGGGACCCGGCAGCACCTGCGTGTGTCCGTGCGGTCCCCTTCGGATCGGAAACAGGTGGCGGTCTACATACGATTCGCCGAGGTGAATCGCACGTTGCTCAGAACGATCGGCGTATCTGCGCGATATCGCGACGCCCAGGGCCACGAGCGCATCGGGACCGGGACGTTCAATACGGACAACGCGTTCAACGCCGACGGCTCGATCACACTGCCCGGGACCACCGGCTTCCTGACCGTGCTGACCGACTTCAACACCAAGCGACTGCTCGCGCTGCTGGATGCGAACGAGCAGAAGGGTCTTTCGCGGACGCTTGCGGAGCCGGACGTCCTCGCCGCGAACCGTGATACGGCGACGTTCCTCGCCGGCGGCGAAGTTCCGATTCCGATCGTGCAGGGAAGCCAGACCGCCGGTGGCTCCAACACCGTCACGATCATGTTCAAGGAATTTGGCGTGAAGCTCAAGTTCGTGCCGGAGATTCTGAGCGACAGTCTCATCAAGCTGTCGCTCGCGCCGGAAGTCTCGAGCATCGACAACAACAACGCGATCACTCTGTCCGGCTTCCGCATTCCGGCATTCCAGACGAGACGTGTGTCGACCACTGTCGATGTCCGGAGAGATGAGAGCCTGATCATCTCCGGGCTGTTCAACAACTCGCGCAATCTCGTAAAGACCGGAATTCCGTTGCTGCAGGACATTCCGATCCTCGGTCAGCTCTTCTCGAGCACGCAGTGGCAGAACGACGAGACGGAGCTGCTGGTAGTCGTCACTCCGGTCGTGATAGATCCGATGCATACGCGGCCCGTGGATACGTTGCCGATAATTCCAGACACGGCGCTTCCGGCGCGCGGAGCGATCCAGGATCGGCTTCCGCCTGTCGCGAAGCCGGAGCCTCGCTAGATGACGCAGCGTCGCGCAATCGTCGTCGCGGATTCCGCTGGCTCGCCCGACGTAGTCGCGGACGCGCTCAGCCGTTTCGGCTTCACGACGATCGTTCCATCGCCGCGACTTGACCAGGCACTTGGGCGGTTGCGCGCGGAGCCGTTCGACCTGCTGATAGTGCCGCTGCACCGCATCGAACCGAGTCAGCTCGCGATGCTGGAGCGGGAGATAAGAGGGCGCGCGAACCTGTCCGTGATCGGCACGGCGCCAACTGCCGATCCGGATCTCATTCTGCGCGCCATGCGGGCGGGGGTACACGAGTTTCTCGTCTTTCCGCCGACTCAGCAGGATCTCGCGGCCGCGGTCGAGCGGTTGATAATTCGGGGCGGGGTCACCGATCACAGCGGCCAGGTGATAGCGGTATACAGCGCAAAGGGCGGACTCGGTACCACGAGCATCGCGGTGAACATGGCGCAGGCGTTTGCGGCGAACGATACGCGTGCAAAGGTCGCACTGGCCGATTGCGTGTTTACTGGCGGCGACGTGCGCGTCTTCCTCAACCTGCAGCCCGCGTACGACATCAGCGATCTGGTGGACAAGCTGGACGCAGTCGATGGCGCGTTGCTGAAGTCGCTCATGACTCAGGGACCGATGGGCGTATCGGTCCTCCCGTCGAGCGAGGATCCGGTGATGGACGACGCGTTCGACGCTGCCACTGTCGGCGTCGTGGTGGATCAGCTGCGCGCCAACTTCGACGTTACCGTGATCGATTGCGAGCATCACATGAGCGAGCGAACGCTGGCGATCCTCGACGCAGCCGATCGCATTGCCCTCATCACCCAGCCGAACGTCCCATCGCTGCGCAGCACGCAACGTACGCTCTCGCTGTTTCGCAGGCTTGGCTACGCCGAAACAAAGTCATGCGTGGTGCTCAACCGGTTCCAGTCGGGCGATGTGTTCACGCTGCCGATGGTCGCCGA
Source organism: Gemmatimonadaceae bacterium (assembly GCA_035553335.1). Taxonomy (GTDB): domain Bacteria; phylum Gemmatimonadota; class Gemmatimonadetes; order Gemmatimonadales; family Gemmatimonadaceae; genus Fen-1247. The sequence goes on along the minus strand of DATNCZ010000105.1, from coordinate 426 downwards.
ATCGCTGAAGCACGAGCTCTTCTGGAATCTGCCCAATGATTATCGGACGTCGGTTGCGTCGCTGAACAAGGGAATATCGGTGTCGCAGGAGGCGGCGGGATCCAAGCTGGCGCGAAGCTACGGGCAGCTCGCGGCCAAGTTGCGCGGTGCCACCGCGCCGCGTGATCCCGTGCGCTCCACAGCCGCGACAGCGCCGGAGCGTTCACGTCTGCGCAGTCTGTTCGGACTCACCGGGAGGTCTCCAAGTGTCACTTAAAAGCCGTTTGATGGGACGTGCTCCGTCGCCCGATGCCAACGGAAACGGTGGCGCGCCAACCGCCGCGCCAACGGTGACGATGACATCCCCGATGTTCCCGACGCCCGCGCCGCCGAAACCCGCGCCCGCGGGGAGGAGGTTCGGGTCGACGACACCCCGGAAGTGCTGGT
>DATNCZ010000104.1:0-4504 GCA_035553335.1 Gemmatimonadaceae bacterium | reverse complement strand
TTCGCCGGTGACACAGCTCTCACCGAGGACACGACCAGGCTTGTAAAACGCGAAATGAAAGGTCGGCAACTCGATATTGCATTGCTTCCGATCGGCTATGCGCCGAAATGGAAGGCTGAGAGCTTCAGTCGAGGACACCTTACGAGCCTGGATGCGCTGACGCTGTTCGAGCGATTGGATGCGCGACACCTGATTCCCTATCACTGGGGAACGTTCAACCACGTGACGGCGACGGCCTACGATGCGATACGCGAGTTGCGGGAGCACGTCAAGACACATACGCGCGGCACGGACGTGCGTGTCCTGGACCCTGGGGAGTCACTGCAAGTAGCGCCGCAGCCGGCTTGACCATCGGCGTGGAAGAGACGATTGCAGCAGAAGCCACGGCTCATGGCAGAGCAGCGATTGCGGTAATTCGCATTTCGGGGCCGGCGGCATTCGGGATAGTCGCGCGTCACGTAACGCCATGGCCGGAAGAGCACCGGCGTGCAACATTGTGCACGGTGCGGGATGGAAACGGTGAGGTGCTTGATGAAGCACTCGTCACGACGTTTCTGGCGCCAGCGTCGTTCACTGGCGAGGATGTGGTGGAGATCGCGACCCACGGTGGCGTAGTTGTGCCGACCCTGGTTCTGGCGGCTCTGGTTGCATCAGGAGCGCGCATAGCACTTCCGGGGGAATTCACACGCCGGGCGGTGCTGAACGGCAAGCTCGATCTGGTACAGGCCGAGGCGATCGGGGATCTGATCGATTCCACTTCGCGCGCAATGCAGCGAGTGGCGATGAGTCAGCTCGACGGTGGCTTGTCACGGCGGATCGAGGAGCTGCGCGACCGTGTGATCGGCCTGGAATCGCTGCTCGCATACGACATCGACTTTCCCGATGAGGACGACGGACCAATTCCCAAGTCGAGGATTGCCGTCGCCGCGGGAAACGTCATCACATCGCTGAACGATCTACTCGCGACGGCGCCTGCTGGGGAGCTGGTCCGGAACGGAGCACTGGTTGTAATCGCAGGAGCGCCAAACGCGGGGAAGTCATCGTTGTTCAATGCAATGCTGGGCCGGTCGCGTGCCATCGTAACCGAGATTCCCGGGACAACCAGGGATGCGATCGAGGCTGTGCTCGATACCGGCCCGTGGCCGATTCGCCTGGTGGACACGGCGGGCTTGCGCGAGACGACGGATGTCGTCGAGCAACTCGGCATCGAGGTGGCAACGCGGTATCTCGCATCGGCGGATGCCGTGCTCGCATGTGGTGACACGGCTGACGGCGTGTCACGGACGGCTGCCGCTGTATCACAGCTGACGGACGCGCCCGTGATTCCGGTGCGGACGAAGGGTGATCTCTCATCCTCTCTCGACGTTAACACGGTAAGCGCAACAACTGGACAGGGCATACGCGAGCTTCTCGACAGGGTCGCTGAAGTGGTATCCGAGCGCTACGGACGAGCGCCAGTGGATGCTCCGATTCTTACGCGAGAACGGCAGCGTTTTTGTGTTGAACAGGCACGTGAGGAAATGGTTGCCTTTGCAGCCGCGATTGAAGATGAAGCATTGCCAGCGTCGATCGCGGCGGTGCATCTTCGGAGTGCTGTCAACGCGCTGGCAGATGTAACAGGCACAATCGACGTGGAGGACGTTCTGGATCGTCTCTTCCGAACATTCTGCGTGGGCAAATGACAACTTCAGCACCCATTGCAACAAACCCGCCGTCTGGGCCCGCATCGAGCCTGGATATCTCGCTGGAGGTGGAGACTCCGGAGCAGATCGCTCTATCCTACTCCATTGCCGGGATAGGATCACGCGGTACTGCAGCGGCGATCGACACATTGATCACACTCGCGATACTCGTTGCACTGACCGTGATACTGCTGATCGCAGCCAATCACATGGGGCCCAGGCCGGCGAAGGCACCTCCGTCATCGGCATGGGTGCTCGCATTCTATTTCATCGCGCAGTTCGTGATAATGTGGGGCTACTACGTGATATTCGAGGGAATCTGGGACGGCCAGACTCCTGGTAAAAGGATCATGAAGCTGCGTGTCGTTCGTGATGGCGGGTTTTCGGTCACGTTCGGCGCGTCTGCGGTGCGGAATCTACTACGCGTCGTCGATGCATTTGGAGTCTATCTCGTTGCAATCGTCGTCGCGCTCATGAACAGCTCGCGCAAGCGGCTTGGGGACATCGTCGCCGGCACGTTCGTCGTGAAGGAGGAGCGGGTGCAGGCTCGCTCCGCGCCGTTGCCGGCGGTAGCACGGGATCGCAACTTGTTCGCCCGTCTCAGCGATGACGAGTACTCGGTGCTCGAGCGTTATATCGAACGGCGCGGCACACTCGAGCCAGCGCACAGAGACGTAATTGTCGCGCAGCTGGCGGCCAGGTTTGCGGAGCATCTGCCAACAGCAACGTCGCCAAGGGCCGCGCTCGTGCGCTTGTACGAATCCGAACGAGATTCAAGGGCGAGCGGTGTTGCTTCACGAAGCGATACCGGCGCTCGGCGAGAGCAGCACGCGATTGTCGCATTGGGCCTCAAACGCTGGAATGATTTCGCGGCTGCGCTCGATGCTGCATACAAGAAGCGGCTATCGCGAATGGCGCCCGAAGAGGTATCGGCCCTTGTGGCGCGCTACAGGGAGATGACGACCGATCTGGCGCGGCTTCAGACTGCGAGCCGCGGTCGCAACAACGAGTCTCTGTTCTATGTAAGTCGTCTGGTTGCGCGCGGGCACAATCTGTTGTATCGCCAGCGTGGGCGCACCATTGCAACGATCTTTGATTACATGACGAACACCGTGCCGTCGGAAGTACGAAGGTCATGGAGGCCTATCGCGCTAGCCGCGCTGTTGTTGTTCGGGCCAGCAGCGGCCGCGTACACCAGCATCGTTCAGAATCCTGCAATTGCCAGCCGGATACTGCCAGATGAGATGATAAGTAGAGCGACGATGGGCAGCGAGCGAGAGAAGCGCGGTGAAGGGTACGTATCCATACCAGAGGAGATTCGGCCGGTTGTAGCGAGCAAAATCATCTCGAACAATGTGACGGTGACGTATCTCACCTTCGCGATGGGATTGACGGCAGGGATCGGAACGATACTCATGCTCGTGTTCAATGGCGTCGCAATTGGAAGCGGCGTCGGCCTGTTTGCATCGCGCGGTGTGGCGAGACTCATCTTTGCGTTCATCGCGCCACACGGTGTTCTCGAGCTGAGTGCAATCTGCATCGCCGGCGGTGGTGGATTGCTGATCGCCAAGGGAATTCTGCTTCCGCTCAACAGAACCAGACGGGACGCGCTGGTCGAAAATGGAAGGCGTGCAATCGATCTCATCGCCGCGTCGACTCTGTTATTGATCGTTGCGGGAACACTGGAGGGATTGGTGTCGCCGCGCGTGTGGCCGCTGACCTGGAAGCTCACGATTTCCGGTGTGACGGCGCTTTTGATGCTCGGCTATCTGTCGCTGGGGCAGCGGGTCAGAGCGCCGAACGTTCCTTGATTTCGAGATAGCGATTGATCAGAGCCGCAGTCATGCTCATTGGCGCTGTATCGAGGACTGCGACTCCGGCCTGGCGCATGATCTGAAGCGCTTCATCCCGTGCGGAGAGAAGCTCCTCGGCGGCGGCGCTCTCGTAGGTCTGCTCGTCGCTGGCATCCGGCGATGGAACGGAGGCCAGAACCAGCTGCTCATTGCGTAAGGCCACGACCAGCGGAAGATGGCGTTCGGCGCTTCTTGCAGTCAGTGCTATCACGGCGCGTGAGGATCGGACGTCTATCACATCGGTAAAGAGGACGATGAGTGAGCGCCGCCGATTGCGCTCGGTGAGGGTACGGAACGCAGCTGCGTAGTCCGGTTCCGTCATCGTTGCCGTGACGCCGGTCAATGCGTCCCGGAGGGCACCGAGGGTACCTGGGGCGCGCGTCGGCGCGATGTAACGGCGGACAAGCGAGTCGAAGACAATGAGACCGACCCGGTCGCCCGTGGAGAGAGCGATATCGGCAAGAGTCAGTGCCGACGCGAGAGCATACTCGAAGCGTGGTCTGTCGCCGGCGAGCTGGGTCATCATTCTGCCGCAGTCGATCGCGATCATGATGGTCTGGCCCTGCTCCACCGTGAACTCGCGCGAGATGAGGCGGTGACGGCGGGCGGTGGCCTTCCAGTCGATGCGGCGTGGGTCGTCGCCGGGTACGTAGTCGCGGAGATTGGCGAACGAAGTTCCTGCACCGCGCCGACGTATCACACGCTGGCCCGCGGTTCTCACGCGGTATTGCGCGGCGAGGAGACGATACCGGCCAGCGTTGGCCATGGACGGTATTATCGAAATAGTATCATTTAGATAATAAATTACTGAACGCCGGACGAGCTTCCACGGGCCGGAGATGGTGATTGCAACCGGGCCAAGCGGGAACGTACCGCGGGCCCGTCCTGTAACCGTCAGAGTGGCAAGGAGCGGGCTGTCCGGGCGGACTTCCATCTCTTTTGCGTCGAGGTTGGTGGCAAGGAGCGCCG
>DATNCZ010000103.1:0-18472 GCA_035553335.1 Gemmatimonadaceae bacterium | reverse complement strand
CGTGCAGCCGTCACCGCGCGGTGAGCTGGAGCTTCCGCTCGCGGTGCAGTATGCAATCGACATTCTCGGGATGCGGTTCAAGGTCATTCCTGTGAACGAAGCTGTGCTCGATCTCTCTAGACGCTCGGATATTCCGCGCGTCGCGGAGCTGCTCTCGGGACTGAGGTATCACTCTGACCGATGTAGCGGCCCGTCTCAACGCGGCGGGAATGAGTATCGCGGAATCAGAGGTCAAGGCCCGACGCATCGCGCAGCTCGCGCGCGACCTCGCACGGCTCCGCGGTGACGTGCCAGCCGTTGCCGAGAACCCGGTGGCCTTCTGGGTGCCGGGACGAATCGAGGTTCTGGGCAAGCACACCGATTACGGCGGCGGCCGCAGTCTGTTGTGTGCCGTGGAACGCGGAATCTGCATCGTAGCCAGCGCACGACCGGGACATGCATCGTCCGCGATCACTGCGAACACTGTGCGGATACTCGACGCACGCTCTGGCGACGTCGCGGAGCTGGAACTTTCGCCCGATGTCGAGTCGACGCCGGGCCACTGGTCCAACTACGCCATCACCGTTGCGCGTCGTATCGCGATGAACTTTCCCGGTGAGATGCGTGGCGCGGACATCGCGTTTACGAGCGATCTTCCGCCCGCTGCCGGCGTGAGCAGCTCGAGCGCCCTCGTTGTCGCGTTCTTCCTGGCGCTTTCCGCGATCAACGATCTGCCTGCGCGGCAAGAGTATCGCGACAGCATTCAGACGCCGGAAGATCTGGCCGGCTACCTTGGCTGCGTCGAGAATGGGCTCGATTTCAAATCACTGCACGGTCGCGCAGGGGTCGGAACGTTCGGAGGAAGCGAGGATCAGACGGCGATTCTCTGCGCACGACCCAACGCTCTGGTGCAGTATTCGTTCTGTCCGGTAAGATTCGAGCGAGCGATCGCTGTTCCGAACGATCTTACATTCGTGATCGCGGCGAGCGGCGTACTCGCAGAGAAAACTGGCTCCGCGCTGGAGCTTTACAATCGCGTATCACGCCGGCTGAGCGCGGGACTCGAATCGTGGAATCGAGCGACTGGGCGCAGTGACGTGTCGATGGGCGCTGCTATCGCGTCGTCGCCGGATGCCCGGATGCAGATCCGGGAAGTGCTTCTCGCCACTACCGACGCGGCGTATCCGCCAGAGTCGCTATTACGAAGATTCGACCAGTTCGATACCGAGGCGAACGAGATAATTCCCGCAGCGGCCGACGCGCTCGCTCGTGGAGACGTCGCCGCGTTTGGCGATCACGTGGCTGAATCTCAGCGCGGTGCGGAGCGCGCGCTGGAGAATCAGATTCCCGAGACGGTCGCGCTGGTGCGTCGTGCTCGCACGTTGGGCGCCGTCGCGGCATCGGCGTTTGGTGCCGGCTTCGGTGGCAGCGTGTGGGCACTCGTCGATTCATCCTCAGTCGACGATTTTCGCCGCGAATGGAGCGATCGCTACCATCTCGCCTTCCCGGAGCGCACAGACCACTCGGAATTCTTCAGCACGAGAGCAGGCCCTCCCGCTACGGCGCTGTAGCGTCGCGGTTACAGCATTCGTCGCACCGACGACGCTCTTCTACTCCGCACCATCACCGCGTATGCGATGAATCTCGCTCGTCGCGGGTCGCTGCGATAAAGCAGTCAGTATCGCTTCGTACGCACCAACCTGCTCGTCGTACCGGGCCTTGCGCCGGCCCCACTCGTCGCCGTTTGCCGCATCCGTCTTCCAGTCCACGACCAGCCATTTGTCGTCCGTCAACGCGGCTGCGTCGATGACGCCTTCGGTCACGAGCGCACGACCACCATCGTCGCTGACGTGCATGACCGGGAGTTCGAACCGTGCATTCTCACCGCGCATCAATTGCTTCCAGACGTCCGACCGTTGCAATTCGCTGACAAGCGTGCACAGCTCGGCGGCGCACTCGTCGTTCAGCTCTTCGTCCGCGACTACTGCGGCGGCGAAGGCACTCAGCGCCGCACCAGTTCTCCCGCGCCCCGCCGCCTCGATGCAACGGTGAACCGCGCGGCCCCACGCCACTCCGCGTCCGGAGGCGCGCGGCAGATCGTACGCACGCGCCCTCTCCCGTTCATCGCGAGCTGATTCCGTAACCGTACAACGTGTTAATGACGGCGTGGCTGCCGTCATTACGCGCCCGTTCGCAGCGGCGATCGCATCGAGCAGCTCGGACAGCGGCTGTTCCGACGTGCGCCGTCCTGGCGCTGGTGTTACCTGCATCTCCAACTGTCCACCGACGTCACCAAGCACCGTTGCGAATGGCGCCCAGGCCGACGTATCCTGCCTGTCGCCGGTAGAGCCTTTCGTTGGCGGGTACTTGCAGCACGCAATCACCAGCTCCCTGGCCGCGCGCGTGGCGGCAACGTAGCGAAGCCGCTCCTTCTCTGCCTGGGCGAAACCACACTCCTCAGCCGCCATCGCTGCCCAACCCGTGGGTCGCGCAATGATCTTCCTCTCGCTTTCCAGAACGATCCCGCTGGTAACGGGACCGGATGTACCACGTGTTACGTGCACCTTCGGCGGATGCTCCCCGTCCGGAGTCGGAGCTGCAAGTATCACCACCTTTGCTTCCAGACCTTTCGCCTTGTGCAGGTTCATCACGCGAACCGCATTTGATCCGCCCCCTATCAGCGTCGCGTCGTCGGAATCCTGGCTCAGGAGCAGCTCGATGCGATCGATCGCGTCGACAGTTCCCGACGCACCGGTCAAGGATGCTTCGCGAAGTGTTTCGACGACCCGCATCAGCGCACCGGCGCGAACATCACCCAGCGTCTGGCTCGCGGCGAAGTACAGAAGACCCGTGTCGTCCAGTAGCCGTTCGAGCAGCACGTCCGCCGATTGCTGCTGGGATACCATCCACCACTCGTGCAACTGGCGCAGCGCTCGCACCACGATACCTTCGCCGGTTCCCGGGGAGCTCGTTACCCGGAAGCGAATTCCATCGGCGTGGGCGTCGTAGAGATCCGCGGGTCCGCAGCCGAAGAACAATCCCTCCAGCGCGGCAACCACGGCAATGGCATTGTCGGGATCGGCGATCGCGTGCAACACCAGCAGCAGCTCGGACAACTCCAGCTCGCGCGGGATCTTCGCTCCGGCGGTCGTGACCGGGATATTGCGTTCGGCGAGCGCACGCGCATATCTGGCGACAGGATCGCGTTTCGCGGTCAGTATGAGAAAATCTCCGGGCTCACATTCACCACTCGCCACCCGCTGCGCGATCCACGATGCCACCAGGGCACAGTCCGCGTCCACGATCGAGCCGACGTTGCGCTTCGCCGGCGTGACCGTATACTCCTTCACACCGTCCGTCGCGCCAGCTTCACGCATCGCGTGCATCGGCGTGAACGCCGCCTGCACATCGGACGCGGTCGCGCCGAACGCGCCCTGAAAGTAGCGATCGACGAACTCGGCGATCGGTGTCACCGAACGGAAATTGCGCGTCAGCGCGAGCACGACCCCGTGCGCCGCCATGCGCTCCTTCGCGAATTCGTACACCTGGATATCCGCGCGGCGGAACCGATAGATGCTCTGCTTGGGGTCGCCGACAAGAAATATCGCACCTGCACGCGGCTTCACGTTGTGCCAGTCGTTCCCCTCCGACGACTCCGATGCGAGGAGGAAGCACACTTCGGCCTGCACAGGATCGGTATCCTGAAATTCATCAACGAGCAGTCGCCTGTAGCGCATGCCGAGCGCGTCCCGTACGCGAGGATGCTCGCGCAGCAGCTTCGCCGAGAGCATCAGCAGATCCTCGAAGCCCAGCTGGCCCGTCTCGTACCGCTCGCGCGCGAAGTCCTCCGACGCGCGCTTGAGGAATCGCATCACGGGCGGATAGCGGAACTCGTACCAGCAACCGAGAACTTCCGCTATCTCACCTTCGAGCAGCGCGGCGAACTCGTCCCCCAGATCCCTCGCCGCGTTTTTCACCACCTTGTCGCTGCCCCAGCGGTTCTGCGTGACAGCGCAGGAAGTCGCTGTGATCTGCTCCAGTGTTGCGCAGAATGTTGCGGCGTCGCTCCAGTCATCACTTCGGCGGGCGTATTCGAGGCGTTTGACCAGCTTCATCAGCTCGTCGCGCCCGCCCTCCGGCTCCATCTTCGGCATCATCTCACGCGCGCGCCCGAGCAGCGCCTCGAGCTTGCCCCGGCATGCCGTCGTCTCGGGCAATACTGTTTCCACGAGTGGAAAGTCCACGTCCATGTACTGCAGCACGCGCGCGAAACTCCTGTACAGCGCCTGTGGATCGACACTCAGGCTGGCAAGACCGGCCAGCATCGCGTCGCCCCTGGCCTTGCAGCGCTCCAGCCACCGGTTCCAGAACGTTCTGCACAGCTCCTCCCAACCGTTCTCGCTCACCTCGGCAAAGTTGGGGTCGAGAGAAATCTCGAGCGGATGCTCCCGGAGAATTCGCGCGCAGAACGAGTGGATCGTGCCCAGAAATGCACGATCGATCTCACGCAGCGCACGCTCGCAACGCAGCCGCGCTTCACTGTCGGCTTCCGATTCCGCGAGACGCCTCTCCAGCTCGTTCTGAAACCGCTCCCTCAGCTCGTTGGCCGCCTTCCTCGTGAATGTCACCGCCGCAATTCTCTCGACGGGTTCGCCCTGCATGACCAGCGAGCACATCCGGCCTACCAGCGACGTCGTCTTCCCCGAGCCGGCGCCGGCCTCCACGAGCATGTTGCAGTCGAGATCAGTCCGAATCCGCTCGCGCGCAGCAGCATCGCTTTCCCATGCCGCATGATCATTTCCGACATCCTCCGCCGTGCTCATTCCGACTCTCCGATACCGCGCCGTTCCCGCATGCCCCGGAACGCGTCGAGCTCCGAATTGGCTTTCGCCCATTCAGCGCGTGGCGATTTCTTTACCGACCCGTAATCGTCCTCGTGCGTACGGCAGATCGCTCGTGCGTCGCAGTATTTGCAATCGTTCATGTCGGTGGTCGGAACGAACTCTCCATCACGAACATGCGTCAGCAGCTGCGTCACGACCGGCCGCGCGCCGGCGAGCTCCGCGGCGCCGTATGCTATGATCTCGTTGTGCCCTCTCGCGGTGGGAAACCGGTACTCGAACCGTGACACGTCGCCGCCGAGCAGAGCCTCCAATGCACCGGCGTAGATCGCTGGCTGCAACTGCCTGCCGCCGTTGAACGGACCCATCTTCGACACGCTCCTGAACCGGTCCGGCCTGCCAGCCTTGTAATCGATCACCCGGAACGAGCCGTCCGTCAGCGCGTCGATTCGATCGACGCGACCGCGTACGGGAAGCGAGCTGCCGTCGGTGAGCGTGTAGTGCACGCTCTTGCCGTCCTCTCCGAATGCAAATTCGAGATGCCGCCACGTGGCGCTGTCTCCATCTGCACGCGCGTCGCCTTCCATCCGATGGAACGAAGCAGCGGCGCGCCGCAGCTCATCGATCTCCTGCGCCAGGACCAGCTCGCCGGGCGGCGGCACGTCGACTTGCCACTGTGCGATGATCTCATCAACTATCGAGTCCATCTCTCTGGATGCCGCGGGCGTTGCGATGGCCTCCATGCGATCGGCGAAGCGGACGCCGAATTGCTCGAAGATCTGGTGCAGCAGCGCGCCTCGCTGCCTCGAATCGAGCCACGCTTCCGGATCGTACTCCGGATCTTCCGGATCACGCAACCACAGCCCGTAACGATAGAACCACGCCAGCGGACACTTTGCGAGCAGCTCGAGCGACGAAGGCGAGATCGGCCTGTCGAGACGATCTCGCGGATCCAGCTCTCCCGCGGCGCGCCTCACCAATCCGTTGAACTGCGTCAGCTCCGCGCGTCTCATCTCGACCGCCGCGCGCATTCCGCTGTCGAGACCCTTGAAGTACGCTCGCACCAGCGACTCGCCATCCAGCAGCATCGTTCCGTCGCTCAGCGCTCCGAACCATACATCTCTCGCATCGAGCGGCACGGAGCCGCCGCCTGTATCTGAAGGTACCGCGCAGGCCGGCGCTCCCAGTCGCGCCCGCAACTCTGCGTACGACAGATTGCTTTCGCAGTCGAGCGTACGCCTGAGTTGCAGCAGCTCGGGCGCAGGCCTCGCCTCGCCGGTATCGGCTGATCGCGCGGCGGCGTACGACAGCGTGATGCGTCCACGCGCAGACGCCAGCGCGCTGGCAATCTGCGCTGCACGTTCTTCGCGACGCTGAACGCTCGTCGACAGCGCGTCATGCTGGAGCGCCGCGCGTACCGAATCCGGGATCAACGGATCCTGCCGCGCCGGACCGGCGGTCGCGTCGGCATCGAATCCTACGAGAAATGTCCGAGCACGACCCGTCGTTCCGGCGTGTATCACGTCGGTCAGATGCACCATACCGCCGCTCGCGCTCCACGGCTTCGCTTCGCTCGTCACGAGCGGCCACGCGCGCATGTCGCTCAATGCGTCGCGCAGTGTCGCCAGTGCAGCGCCAAACGTCGTCTCCGCGTCATCGACCTCGACGAGATCGCGCAAGCGGTTGCAGACGCGCTCACGCGTCTGCAACTCTGCTGGCCCGTGTACGTACGCGAGAGAGATCCATCCGAGCGTGGCCGTCGCGAGCTTCGATACCGATGACCTGATTACCGTGTCGTCGCCGCGCTCCGGAACGGGAGGTGTCGATGCGAGCAGTTCCTGCAGCACGGTTCGCAGTGCATCGGCACACGTGGCTTCGAATGCCGCGCGCACGCGGAACTCATCCTCCGACTCGTCGTCGTAACGGCTGAGATGCGACTCCGCATCCGGCTCGTTCAGGTGATCCACGGCGTTCGTGTAGCGCCCGCGTCCCCATCCGATGTGGAGTTTGCGAAGCTTGCGCGCAAGCAGCACCGGCTGCACTTCGACGTTCGCACCGATCTCACCGGCTTCCAGCGCCTCGCGCAGCACGTCCGCTGGCAGACCGTCGCCAAGCCACGTGAAACAACGTTCCAGTATACGCCCGAAGCGAGTACGCGCCAGCGGGATACCGCGCGTCATCGTTCCGCCAACGCCGGTCTGCTGGCACAGCACATCCAGCGACACTCCGTATGTATCAACATTTGTTGATACGATCTCGACGTCGTCCCAGCGCAGCCCTTCCGCGACCACCCTGCGGAACACCTCGCGCAATTCGTCGGCTGGCGACGTGGCCACGAACATGTCTGCATGTGTGGCATTCACGCCTTCCCTGTCGCAATCCAGGCTCTGCGCTCCGAACGACACCAGGCGCTCGAGAAATGCGCCCGGCAGCCCGCGCTCCACGATCGACGGCGCGAGCAGCAGCCGTCCGCCCAGGCAGTACGGCGCCTGGTCGTCGAAATTCGCGAGCGCTGCTTCGAATACGCCGGCAGGATCGGCGGTGCGATGTTTCTGCAGCAGCGCCTCGTATTCCGCGAGAACCGCCGCGACACCGCGGGCGGGTGATCCCGTCGCCGTCACAGCGTGCAACGCGTCCGGTGTGATGCCGCCGACGCGCAACTCCAGCACCGAGTCCAGCAGCGCCTGCCGGAATCCGACGCTCCGGCCCAGCCGCGCGAATTCCCGGCTGACCAGATCACGCTCGATCACACCCTCCAGCGCCCGATTCACCAGGACACGAATGCTGATGTCGCTGCCGATGCGGATCCCAGCCGCGTGAAGAGGCACGAACGCAACCTCGTCGGCGAGCCGTCGCAGGCTCGTCGCCGTCCATCCGATCCAGCCACCGGTCCGTTGCGCGAGTGCGGCGAGCAGCTCTCGCCCGTAATACACGTCAGGCCCGATCAGCCGCTTGGGTTCGTACGGATATGCTTCGGTCTCCAGTCGCAGCGATCGCAGCAACGCCGATTCCTGCAACGCTCCTCGTCCTGGCTTCACCGCGTTCGTGCTTACCGGAGATCCATCCATGCCGCCAATGTACCGCGAAAATGTCGCTCCGGTTACTCCTTGATCGGTCTGATGAATCCGTCAACCCCGTGCTAGCTTCAGTGATGGCGCACGGACAGCACGTTCTATCGACCCGGACATTCGTCTCCAGACCGCGCAGCGAGGTGTTCGCGTTCTTCTCCAACGCCGAAAACCTCGAACAGATCACCCCGCCGCAACTCCGGTTCGCGATGATCACTCCCACGCCGATACAGATGCGCGTCGGCGCGATCATCGAGTATCACCTGCGGCTGTTCGCAGTTCCCATCTACTGGAAAACGCGAATCGTGGAGTGGACCCCTGACAGCAGCTTCGTCGATGAACAGCTCGCGGGCCCGTACGCCGAGTGGATCCACACCCACTCGTTTCGTGAGGTGGATGGAGGTACGGAGATGACGGACGTCGTCCGCTACCGTCTACCGCTCTACCCGTTCGGTGAACTCGCGCACCCGCTCGTCGCGATGCAACTGAATCACATCTTCGCCTTCCGCGCGCATGCCGTCGCGAGACTCCTCGGCGCACCCGGCGTACCCGTCATCCGGTAGTCATGCGACTCTGGTCTCTTCATCCGGAATATCTCGATCAGAAGGGACTTGTTGCGCTGTGGCGCGAGGGACTGCTCGCGCAGGCTGTGATCAATGGAAGAACGCGAGGCTACACCAGGCATCCCCAGCTGAGCCGCTTCCTCGAATCTGTGAATCCGGGCGCGCAGATCGCTGCATATCTGCGCGCCGTGCACGCCGAAGCCACACACAGGAACTACAACTTCGACTCACGCAAGCTCGGCGCGCCCGAGGGAGCCAGGCAGTTGCTAGTGACGCGCGGTCAGTTGGACTACGAGTGGTTGCACCTGTGCCGCAAGCTCGCGACACGCGCGCCCGCCTGGCGCGAGGAGCTCGGCAACGTGCACAACCCGCGCCCGCATCCCATGTTCGACGTGATCGACGGAGGGATAGCCGCGTGGGAAGTCGTGACGGCCACGACGCGCTGAATCCGGCCGCGCGTGAAGCGCCCCCCCGCCGGCGCTACTCACACTCGATTCTCACTGCCTCCAGCCCGCCCCTCTCACTGCCCTTCCCGGCTTCGCGTTCGTCACCGCGCCATTGCTCACGACGGCGGTCCCGTTCACGAAGACGTCCTGGATACCTGCAGACAACTGATGCGGCCTGTCGTACGTTGCACGGTCGATCACCGTATTCGGATCTAGCACTACGACATCCGCGAAGAAACCAGCTCGAAGCTGTCCGCGCTCGCGCAGTCCGAGCCTGTCTGCCGGCAACGACGTCATCTTCCGAACCGCATCCTCCAGCGTGAGCAGCTTCTGCTCGCGAACGTATCGCCCGAGTATGCGCGGGAAGCTCCCGTACGCGCGCGGGTGCGTGAGTCCCTTGAGCGAGTCAGCGGGATTCCATGCTTCGGCATCTGTGCCAAACATCATCCACGGCTTCTGCATCTGCATCGCAACGTTGGATTCGTTCATCGAGAACGTCACGCGACCTGGCGTATCTCCCGCGAGCGTTATCTCGACTACTGCGTGCTGCCAGGTCGTGCCCATCGACTTGGCGATCTCCGAAAGTCGCTTACCCTCGTACTTCTTGAATTGGGGCTTCGTGAAGCCGACCACCATTATCTGATCCGGTGTGATCCCCTGGCAATCGGCGGTGACCCCGAGCGACGCGTCGGCCATCTCGCGCTCGATGCGCGCACGCTTCGTCGAATCACGCAGATTCTCCAGCAGCTTTCCATTTGCGGATACATACGGCGGAATGCAGGAAGCCAATCCGTTGGACGATGCAGGATACGGATACATCGTCGCTGTCACGTCCTGTCCTGCCGCGCGCGCCGAATCGATCTTCGCGAGCAGCGCCGGTTCCTTGAACCAGTTTTTGGGCCCTGCCGCCTTTAGATGATAGAGAATCACCGGCACTCCACCCTCGCGCCCGATCCGCATCGCTTCATCGGTCGCTTCAAGAAGCGAGTCATCCTCCGAGCGCATGTGCGTGATGTAGGTGCCGTGAAACGGCGACATTGCGCGCGCGATCTCTATCAGCTCCGGCGTGCCTGCGTACGAACCCGGCGGATAGATCAGCGCGCTCGCAACCCCGAACGCGCCATCGCGCATCGCATCGCGAACGACTCTGCGCATCGTATCGAGCTGCGCCGCGGACGGCGCTCCAGGCGCCGCTCCCATCGCGTACGTGCGCACCGTCGCCGCGCCGAGATAAGAACCTACGTTCACCGCAACGCCATGATGCTCCATCGCATCCAGCCACGCACTGAACCCGTGCTCGCCGGTGAATCCGTGCATCGCGCGTATCATCGCGGTATCCGATGGCGACGCCGCTGCGGAATCCAACGCCAGTATCTTGTCGTTCGCCGGCGCCGGCGTGCTGCCTTCGCCGAGTATTTCGGATGTGACGCCCTGCGTGATCTTGCTGATCGCACGGCCGTCCCCGTTCACGAATGCGTCGGCAGATTGCCCCTGCATGTCGATGAAGCCGGGCGTGACCACGAGACCCTTCGCGTCGATGCGACGCGTCGCCTTCGCGGAGTCGAGCGCGTGCGGCGGCGCCACGGCGGCGATCCGGTCACCGCGAATCGCTACGTCGGCGTAGTACCACGGATTACCGGTCCCATCCACTACTCGGCCGTTGGCTATGATGACGTCGAACGGGCCGGAGAGATCAGCAGGTGAAGAAGTGCTGCCCGTGCCAGCCTGGGTGCAGCCGCCAAGGATGAGTGTCGCGACAAGCCACGTGGCACCACACCGAATTTTCTGCATTTCACACCCCGAAGAATGACGCGCAAAACATAGACGTCGCTTCGTGCACTGTGCAAGATGCAAATGGGGATTGACGACCGTCATTCCTGCGAACGCGTGCCAGAAAACGTCATTCCCGCGAAAGCGGGAATCCATGTTATCGATCCTCGCGCGTGATGACAGAACGAAGATGGTCGGCAACAGATGGATTCCCGCTTTCGCGGGAATGACGAGTTCTAACGAGCCAGTTTCACTTTGTGAGACCTACTTCGCACCGCCGCCGTAGATCCCGTTGAACAGAAAGCGGAACGTCCCGTGCGGCTGCGCACGGAAGGTGATCTCCGGGCCGAACATGAAGAGCTGTCCCTGTCCAACCTTCGCTTCCGCAATTGCGACCGCTCCGTCGAGATAATTCTGGCCCCATGCCCAACCGCTGCGAAGCGGGTGATCCGAATCGAACCACGCCACCGGATGAACGCCCTTGAGAGCGGCATCGGGCGCCAGACGGAACGCGGGACTGTTGTCGAAGAAGACATCCATGCGCGACGGAGCACCCGCCGCAATGCCCAGGTTGTTGTTCACGGCCACGCTCAGAACCGAGCCCGGCACGTAGAACTTGTCGCCCGGAAGCGGACGCGTCTTCCCGTTTGGCGATTGCTCGACGAGCGCGTTGCCCACCGGCAGGCCAATCATCGACGCCAGAGACGTCGATCCGCCGATCGTGAGCACGTTACCGCCCTGCTCCATGAACTTCTTGAGCATCGGCGCGCTCTTCTCGGCAGACAGCCGCCCAGTCATGTGTTGATATTCCTGCGGAACGTCGCTGTCGCGCGACGCACCACCGAACCCGCGGGCAGCTGCATCACTCAGCGCGCCGGATGGAAGAATCAACGCGTCGAACTTGCCATCGAGCTTGCCACCGTCGATGTCCTGCGGATACACCAGCGTGTACGGGAACTCGAACTGCTCCAGCATCCACCGAATCTGACCAGACGGCATCGATCCACCGTACGTATCCCACAGCGCAAGCCGCTCCTGCTTGAGCTTGGTGTCGTTTGCCGTCGCGCGCGTGCTCGTTCCCTGGAAGCTCACTCCGAGTTCCTTCGCGGCCTTCGTAATCACAGGCATGGCCGCAGATCCAGCAGAGACGTAGAACGTTCCTGCCGGATACGTCTTCCCGTGAGCACTCACCGGCTCCTTGAGCCAGTACACGTCAGCGTGATTCCTGAGCAGACGATTCACTACGGTGAATGCGTCGTTCTCTGCGTGCGAGAGCAGGAATCCCGCTGCCCCGCCTGCATCCGCCACAGTGCCAGCGGGTGGAGTTGCAAGTCCGTTCACCGTCTCGAACGGTCCATTGAACGCATCCAGGATACGATCGAAGTGCACGCCCATCATGTAGGCGAGCGTGTAGCCGGTGTTGTCATACGGCCGCGTCGGCGGACCACCAGGATACGGAAAGTCGTTCGGATAATCCTGCGGCTCGAACATGTCCATCACGTACGGACGGAATGCCTGCGCCGTCTTCACGACGAACGATCCGGCGGGATACTGCTTCCCATTCACGGTGAACGCCGCAGTCGCCCGCTGAACCGTAATGCCATTGTGCCTTAGCGTGTTGACGAACTTCACCGCCGTGAGAAAGTCGGGCTGATCGGTACTGATTATGTAGCCGCGTGGATCACGCTTTGCCGGATCGTGCAGCACACTCGCGTAATACTTGTCATCCACGCCACGCGAACGACCGGCCGCCGCGCGCGCGCCGCGTGCACCGCTCTGATCCGCCGCAACAGCCGAATCCACTGCGGCGATCCGGTCTCCCGAGATCGTCCAGCTGTCGCGATTCCCCTTGTCGATCGAGTTGCGCCCCATCGCGTAGAGGTCGTACAGAAACTCATCCTTCTGCCGCGACGCGAGATCCAGCACCGCGTAGTTCGCAGTGACTTCGTAGTCGATCGACTGCTTGAAGTGCCATACCTGTGGCGCGATCGGATACGGCACGTCGCCACGCGGAAGCTGCATCTCCGGTACGAACGGAATCCTCTCGGGCGTCGGATTGCCGATCGCCTCGGTGAGCAAGCCGATCATGTTGTGGAAGTACGGCGTGGTACGCAGTCCGCCATTCCACCACGTCGAATAGTTCGCCGCGGAGCGCGTTACGACTCCTGGCTTGTGTTCTCGATTGAACCTGTCGTGCATCGCCGCGCCTATGAGATCCAGGTCGGTCGCGATCATCGGATCGTAGTTGTAGTTGAACGGATCTCTGAACGGCGGTGAGAACATCACGGCGCCAGCGGGACCGGTCTGGTGATGGTTGTAAACGATCTGCGGAAACCACTCCCAGTACAGGACGTGGTTGATGTTCTTCGTCTCGGCCTGATTCGACATGTAGAAGTCACGGTTGTTGTCGTGTCCCGTGTACTTCTGCCATAGGCGTGGTACATTCTCGTTGCGCTTGAGTGTGTCGGCATCCTTCATGTACCAGTTCGACACTAGCTGCATTCCGTCAGGATTGGCGTGCACCGCGAGAATTATGCAGTCGTTGAGGATGCGCTTCGTCTCTGGATCGTTGCGGCTCAACAGGTCGTACACCGTCTGCATCAGCTGGTGCGCACCGAGTACCTCGCTCGCGTGCAAGCCGCCGTCGATCCAGACTACGGCCTTACCCTCCTCCGCCAGCGCGCGTGCCTGCGCGTCCGTCAGCCCCTCTGCGTGCGCGAGCCGCGCCGAGATTTCCTTGTAGCGATCCAGATGCTTCATGTTCTCCGGCGACGATATGATCGCCATGAGCTGAGTGCGTCCCTCTTCCGTCTTCCCGATATCCACCAGCTTCATCCGATCGGATTCGCCAGCCAGCTTGTGCCAGTACGCCGAGAACTGATCGTAATTCGCGAGCCAGTAATCGTCACCGATGTTATGGCCAAACTGCTGTTTTGGCGTCGTGATCGATGCGTTTATCGACGTGTCTGCGGATTGTTGCGCTCGCGCGAGGCACGGAATTACGACTGTACCGGCCGGCGCCAGCACGATTGCGGCGCCCAGCAACGCTCGGCGCAGGGACTGCCTGGATATCTTCATCATCAGGTAGGCGGGATGGGAAGGTGACGAGAGCGCGCGAGGCGCCCTGCCGAAAATACGCGGTGGAGGGGCCGAGTGATGAAATTCAGCATCCACGAATCCAACAGGAGCTATCATGCGAGCCGATCGAGCAACGGGGAAGTTCGACGTAAAAGTTGCCCCACTCACGAGTTACAACGCCGATGACGCGTCCATGGGACGCATGTCCATCGACAAGCAATTTCACGGAGATCTCGAGGCGACCAGCAAGGGAGAGATGCTCAGTTCCATGGACCGTGTTGTTGGCTCCGGAGCATACGTTGCCGTCGAACGCGTGACGGGCACTCTCGCCGGCCGCCAGGGCGCCTTTGCCCTCTACCACATCGGCACGATGGACCGCGGAAAACCGCAACTGTCCGTCAGGGTAGTACCCGACTCGGGCACCGGTCAGCTGACCGGTCTCACCGGTACGATGACCATCGATATCGATGCTGGCAATCACTCCTACGGCTTCGACTATTCGCTTCCTGAACTGGACGAATGATGGCCGGGAGCGTTCCATGTCACACCCGTGAATTTCGCCCGGCGCCTGGTCTCAGGTTCCGAAATCGGCCGCGACTTTGTGTCTAGCTGACTCTTGCGTCAGCGCGTGTGTCGAAACCCCTGGCACAACACCGCGGACGCGCCTTCGGCCTGACAGTGGCTGGTGGGTGCGGATGTCTCACGCGTTCCGTACGAGCCCGAGTAGGATGACGCTCCGCTCGCGTACACGCGCTGGTTGGCGGTCCCCCATCTGGCACGCGTTCCGCGCACGTCGATATGCGCAAATGGCCCGCTGGGTCCCATCTCTCGATACAGCCCGAGGCCGCCCGCGAGCTCGGGGTGAGCCAGCTCCACGCGATCGACCGCTGCTTCGATCACGCGTACGTCGCCCGCATCCACGCGGCCGTCATGATTGAGGTCGTCCATACGACCGTCCCCGTCGGAGTCGATTATCATGTCGACAGCATCGCCATACTGATGCCGGCTCTCGCGTGCGCGGCCGCTCGCATCGCCGAGCGCAAAATTGTAGGACGGTGTCCGGAATCCGGATAGCACTCGCACGTGCTCGGTGGAAACGCCGTGCATCTCCAGATCGGCGAGCACCAGCTCCACCTTGTCGAGCAACGCCTCACGCAGCACGATGTATTTCGGAAACGGCGCACCATCGTGCGTCACGAAATCGCCGAGTGTGAAGTGATCCGAGACCGGGGTGCTGGCATTCTCCGCCGTTACTTCGACGAATCCTGCTGGATTCTCATACGCATCCGATTGCACCGCGTGTATCTCCGCGGGCCAGAATCCCAAACGATAGTCGTCGATGAACTCACCACGCTTCGCCGCGAAAGGGATGACGCCGATGAACGCGAACGGATGTCCGCCGACCCCATTCGGAATCGCGTACACTCCGCTCGGTGCACTCCCCGCTGCAAGGAGATGAATGCGGAGGCGCCCACTCGCACCGGTGCTGGTGTCGCCGCGCTCGGCGAGCGGCACCACGGACAACCCGTCTGACGCGGTTGGGGTTTCGGCTCGAGAGTCGTCGCGTGGAAGTCGCGCCGCAACCGCAGTGCTCTTACTCTTCGCCGCAGTCGCCTTCGGGCCGGATCCACGCGCGAATGCGGGGATCGCAACGGCACCAAGCAACAGGCACAACGCAGCGGCCCCCATCGCGTGAACGCGGGGAATGGGCGACATGCCCCGAGTATCGGCAGCTGACCGCTATCCACGACCCCCGGATTTTGCCCTGGCCGCTCACACGCTGAGGGCGAACGCCTGCCGAACGGCGCGGAGCACCCCCCGCGTGACCTCGTCGGCGCGCTCCGTGCCATCGCGCAGGACGTTTCGCAGGAAGGAACGGTCGCCCGCGAGCGCCGCTCGCCGCTCGCGAATCGGCGCGACCACCTGCTCCAGCACGTCCACCAGACGCCGCTTGAGTACCGCGTCGCCCAATCCGCCGGCGCGGTAGCGGACCTTCAGCTCCGCGACCGCCCCCGCGTCCGGGTCGAAGGCGTCCAGGTACGCAAAGACGACGTTGCCCTCTACGCAGCCGGGATCGCTCGCCCGGAGGTGCCCCGGGTCCGTGTACATCGCCTGCACGAGCTGGCGAATCTCGTCCGCCGTGGCATTGATCGGGAGGGCGTTGCCGAGCGACTTGCTCGCCTTGCGGCCATCGACGCCCGGCAACCGTGGCGTCGCAGAGAGGAGTGCGCGGCACTCCGGAACGATTGGCGCTCCCGCCAGCCGATTCACCCGGCGCACGATTTCGTTCGTCTGTTCGATCATCGGTAGCTGATCGTCGCCCACCGGAACGAGCGTGGCCCGGAATCCCGTGATGTCCGCAGCCTGGCTCACCGGATAGCACAGGAAGCCGGCCGGAATGTCGCGGGCGAAGCCACGCAACTCGATTTCGGCCTTCACGGTCGGGTTCCGCTCCAGACGCGCGACGGTGACCAGGTTGAGGTACAACACCGTAAGCTCGGCCAGCGCCGGCAGCCGCGACTGGACCGCTATCGTTGTGAGCGCCGGGTCGATGCCGGCGGCGAGATAATCGAGCGCGACTTCCTCGACCTGCGTGGCGACGTACGCCGGTCCGCCGGCTGCCGCCCTGTTGCTCGCGTCGGTCAGGGCCTGAAGATCGGCGATGAGCAACGTCTGGACACAACGGCCCTGGAGTGCGATGCGCGTCGAGAGCGATCCCGCGTAGTGGCCCAGGTGGAGCGGGCCAGTGGGACGGTCCCCCGTAAGGACCACGTCCCCGGGGCGGGGCGCGTCGGTGGGTTGGGCCGGCGCGGTGGCGCCAAATTCGGCAGCGGAGAACATGGACAACTGAACAGCATAACGCCGAGCCGCCGTGGCGGAAAGGATGTCGACCTCGCTCGGCCGCACGGCAGCCGACTGGTAGGGCCTAGCGTCCGTGCGATTTCAGACGTATAGCTCCGGAGCAGAGTTCGCCCGCTTTCCGCCCCCAACGAGACGACCATGCATCGTTCCGCCCAACTCGCGACTGCCTTCCTCCTCGCCGCCCTCGCCGGATCCTCCGCTGCCCAGCAGACCCCGAGCAGTAAACGGGCGTTTACGCCGACAGACTACTATAAGATCACCAGCCTCGCGGCCCCGGAAATCTCGCCGGACGGCAAGCTGGTCGCGTTCACCGTGACCACGGTCAAGGAGAAGGACAACAAGCGGCATTCCGAAGTCTGGGTGGTGCCAACCACGAGCGGTGCGCCGACGCGCTATACGTCGTCCGGCTTCGAGAGCAGCAACCCGCACTTCTCGCCCGACGGCAAGTATCTCTTTTTCACCTCTCGCCGCCCCGAAGGAAAGGGTGCACGCTGGGCTCTTCGAATGGATGTCCCCGGCGGCGAGGCATTCCAGATGGATGACTACCCCAACTCGACCTCCGTCTCGGCAGATCACCGCATGGGCGTCTGGGCCGACACGATCGACGCACCGGCGGGCGACACCAGCAAGCACGCAGCGGGTCCGTACGCAGCGATGGGCAAGTTGTCCCGTCCGCCGTTCGACGCGATCACTAAGCCAATCGACCCCAAGCGCTTCGATGGAATGCAGTTCACCGACATGCGATTCAAGAGCAACGATGCCGGCTTCGTCGCCAGTCGCAGCGAGCCGCGCCGTTATTCCGCGTCGCAGATCTGGATCCAGTCGTACGACGGCACACCGAAGAAGATGTTGACGAACACGGCGTACTCCCATCGCGACGTCGTCATATCGCCGGATGGCAGATCGATCGCTTTCATCGCCGATGCCGAGCTGCGTCCCGACTCGGTTGTCGAAGCGGAGCGCGATTCACTCGCGAAGCTGCCTTACGACTCGGTGCGTGACGAGCGCACGCGCGACGACGTCGACGTTTTCGTCGTCCCCAGTGATGGCAGCGGTGCACCACGTCGCATAACGCACTTCGCCGGAATCAAGCGGTCGCTCCAGTGGTCGCCCGATTCCAGGTCGATATCGTTTACGAGCGCACCGTCGCGCGTGAAGTCACAGCGCATCTATGTTGCGGGCATCGCGGATGGCAACCCGCAGAACGTGCTGGGCGACTTCAAGTACGAGCCGCAGCAGTATCAGTGGACTCCGAAGGGCGACATCGTGATGAGTGCCTCGGTCGGTGGCCGAGCGGCGCTCTTCACCGTGAATCCGAAGACCAAAGCGGTGAAGGAGATACTCGGTGGGCGTCGCGCACTGCGCGGATGGGATATCGATGCGCAGCACGGCCAGATTGCGTTCATCGCAACGGACATGACGCATCCCACCGAGCTGTTCATCGCTGACGCAACCGGAGCCCATGAACGCAAGCTCACCGGCTTCAACGACCGGGTGAACTCCGAGATCGCATTCGCCGACGGCGAGCGATTCACCTACAATTCCGTCGGTGGACTCGAGATCGAAGGATGGCTGATGAAGCCGTACGGATATCAGGCCGGAAAGAAGTATCCGCTCGTCCTCTACATCCACGGCGGCCCGCACTCGCAGTACGACGAGGGATGGTTCGACGAATTTCAGAATCTCGCCGGCGCCGGAATGATGGTTTTGTTCACGAACCCGCGCGGATCGTCCGGCTACGGGGCCGACTTCACGTATTCCACGCGCGGCCGATGGGGCGCGGAAGACTACACCGATCTGATGAAGGCAGTCGACATTGCAGCCGCGCGACCCGACGTCGACTCCACGCGGATGGGCGTCACCGG
>DATNCZ010000102.1:0-5069 GCA_035553335.1 Gemmatimonadaceae bacterium | reverse complement strand
ACGCGCTCCTCGTCGAACTTGAAGAACGGCAGCTCGATCGGCACCGAACCGGTCGCGATGATCACGTCGCGCGCCTGATACTGCGTGACAGTTCCGTCGTTCGCAGTCACATCGACGACGTTACCCGCGCGCAGCGTGCCGCGGCCCTTTGCCCACGTCACCTTGTTCTTGCGAAACAGAAACTCGATCCCCTTGGTATTCTGCGCGACGACGTCGAGCTTGCGCTTCATCATCACACCCAGGTCCGCGCTTACACCTTCGATCTTCACACCATGCTCGGCGGCGTGAAGCTTCGCGAATTCCAGATGCTCGGTCGAGGTGAGCAGCGCCTTGGACGGAATGCATCCCACGTTGACGCAGGTGCCACCGAGCGTCTTGTCCATCTCGACGCAGACAGTGTTGAGACCGAGTTGACCGGCACGGATTGCGGCGACGTAGCCACCAGGCCCGCCGCCAATTATCAGAACGTCACAGTTATTCATTTTTCAGCCAGCGCAGCGTACGTCGGCGCAACCGCCGAAAGTACTACGCCCATTGAGAGAAATTTGAGAAAATCCCCGACTTCCTTATACACCAGAAGCGAGTCCAGCCTTTCCTGCGATAGAAATCCGGCCGCGACGCAGTTGCGGAGATGTGCGAGAAGAGGTTGATGAAACCCATCCACGTCGATCAGCGCTATCGGTTTGGAGTGGATGCCGATCTGCGCCCACGTGAACGTCTCGAAGAACTCGTCGAGGGTCCCGATTCCACCCGGAAGCACCGCGAACACATCCGACAGGTCGATGATCCGCGCCTTGCGCTCGTGCATCGTATCGACGATGTGGAGCTCGCTGAGCCCCTTGTGCGCCAGCTCGCGATGGCCGAGCGATCGCGGCAACACGCCGATCACCTCGCCGCCCGCAGCGAGTGCCGCGTCGGCGAGAACTCCCATCAGCCCGCGCGACGCTCCACCGTACACGACTCCGATTCCATTCCGCGCGAGCCCCTCGCCCAACGCGCGCGCAGCCTCCGCGAAACTCGGCGACAGCCCCGCATGCGCGCCGCAATAAACCGCTACGCGCATGTATGGGCAGGCCTGTGAATGCAGGTCCCCGTGCCCGCTCGAGTCATTCGATCAACATCGTGGCAGGATCTTCCATCAGCTCCTTCACGCGCACCAGAAACAGCACCGCCGCCTGTCCGTCGATGATGCGATGATCGTACGACAGCGCGACGTACATCATCGGCCGGATCTCGACCTTGCCGGCTATCGCAACAGGCCGGTCCTGAATCTTGTGAAGCCCGAGGATGCCGACCTGCGGATAGTTGATGATCGGAGTCGATACCAGCGAGCCGAACACACCGCCATTCGTGATCGTGAAGGATCCACCCGTGAGATCGTCCATCGTCAGCTTCACGTCGCGCGCCTTCTTCGCAACAGCCGTGATGTCGCGCGAAATCTCGAGCAATCCTTTCCGGTCCGCGTCCTTGATGTTTGGAACCACCAGTCCCTGCTCCGACGCGACGGCGATTCCCATGTTCACGTAATTCTTGTAGATGATCTCGTCGCCGTCGAGCTGTGCGTTGACGACGGGATAATCACGCAGCGCGATGCATGCAGCGCGAACGAAGAACGGCATGAACGAGAGCCGCACGCCGTGCTGCTTCTCGATCTTCTCCTTCACGCGCTCGCGGAGCGAGCTGACGGCGCTCATGTCGATCTCGTTGAACGTCGTCAGGTGCGCCGTCGCGAGATGCGACTGAAGCAGGTTCTCCGCGATGCGCTTGCGGCGCGTCGACAGCTTCTCGCGCGTTTCGCGCTCGCCCGGTGCTGACGGAGCAGGCGCGGAGCGGAGCGCAGGCGGCCCCGACGGCGCCGCTGGCGTTGCGGCGGCTGCTGCCGGCTGTGCCGCGGGGCGAGCCGACGGTTGAGCGGCGAGCACATCCGGCTTGCTCACCACGCCGCCGCGCCCGGTGCCCTGAACGGCGCCGATATCGACGCCCCGTGCCTCGGCTACCTGCCGTGCTGCCGGCGAAGACTTCTGCGGCGCGCCTGTCGCCACGGTCGGCGCAGCGGGCGCGGGTGCCGCGGGTTGCGGTGTGACTGCCGCCGGCGCCGGCGCAGTCTGCGCGGGCGGAGCTGGCTTGGCAGCGGCAGGCGCAGCGGCCGTCGCCGTCTCGTCTATCTCGCCGAGTACGTCATCCACATGGACGACGTCGCCTTCCTTCACGGCCTGCTTCACCAGGACCCCGGCGCGGAGTGCAGGCACTTCGACCGTGATCTTGTCGGTGTCCAGCTCCAGTACGGTATCGCCGGTGTTCACTGCGTCGCCCTGCTGCTTGACCCAGCGCGACACCGTCGCTTCAACAATGGATTCCCCGAGGGGCGGAACTTTCAAAGCGATCATTTCGAGTATCTTGATGTTTGTCCCTAAATATATCCCCTCACTGAGTACACTTGCGCGCACTGACAATCTCCGCGCACGGCGGTATCGAACAGCTGGAGCTGCGTGACAACCTGCCGGTTCCGGAGCCAGCGCCGGGCGAAGTCCGTATTCGCGTTCTTGCGGCAGCGCTGAATCATCTCGACCTCTTCGTCCTGAAGGGCCTGCCCGGAGCCACGATCGCCCCACCCTGGATAATGGGCGCAGACGCGGTCGGTATAGTCGACGGAACAGATGACCTCGTAGTCGTCAATCCCGGCCTCAGCGACGGGACCTGCGAATATTGCCGCCGCGGCGAGCAATCCCTCTGCGTTCGGTTTCGCCTGCTCGGCGAGCACGCGCCAGGTACCATCGCGGAGTACATAGTCGTGCCCGAGCGGAACGTCGCACGTATTCCGCGCGACACGCCGATTCCCGAAGCCGCCGCCTTCACGCTCACAACGCTCACCGCGTGGCGCATGCTCGTTACGCGTGCGCAGCTCCGATCCGACGAGCAGGTCCTCATCCAGGGAATCGGAGGCGGCGTCGCGCTTTCCGCGCTCCAGATCGCGAAACAGGTCGGCGCACGCGTCTGGGTCACCTCGTCCAGCGACGAGAAACTCGCCCGCGCACGCGAACTCGGTGCAGACGAAACCATCAACTATAGTACGACGGATGTCGCGAAAGAGATTCGCGCGCGCACCGGAAAGCGCGGTGTGGACGTCGTCGTCGATTCGGTCGGCGAGGCGACCTGGCAATCCTCGCTCGGCGCGCTCGGCAAATTTGGCAGACTCGTCACGTGCGGTGCGACGTCCGGTCCGACGGTTACCACCGACGCGCGCAAGCTGTTCTGGAATCAGTGGAGCATACTCGGTTCCACGATGGGCAACGACGCCGAGTTCCGAGCGGTCGCGGAAGAGCTGCGCAACCGTCGCCTCCTCCCACCGATCGATTCGGTATTCGACATCACGCAGGGAAGAGAAGCCTTCGCCCGACTCCAGACCGGCGCGCAGTTCGGCAAGATCGTAGTGACCATACCACCCCAAGCCCCGTAATATTCGCCGCGCCCCGAATCGGCGGCCCCGCCCCCGCGCCGAATTGGCGGTCCCGCCCGACGACGCCAAACCACGCGCCGAATTGGCGGTCCTGCGTAGGGCGCGGATCCTTCCGCGCCTGGCCCCGTTACGCGCAATCGGATTTGGATGTCCGCCGGATATATCCGCGCCTGGCCCCGTTACGCGCAATCGGATTTGGATGTCCGCCGGATATATCCGCGCCTGGCCCCGTTACGCGCAATCGGATTTGGATATCCGCCGGATATATCCGCGCCTGCCCCCGTTACGCGCGATCGAAATCGGATATCCGCCGGATCCATCCGCGCCTGGCGCGATCGGATTCAGATCGATTCGGTATTCCGTTCGCGGAGACGCGCCATGTCAGTAGCCGCTCGCTCGCCCCACGCGTCCAGCTCCTCTTCCGGGAGCGGTTGGAAAAGCGCCGCCGGCACCTTGCCGCATGATCCAGACTACGCGGCGATGAACGCTGCATTTGCGTAAAATGAAGGCATGGCCGAGTCCGCCCAATACACTCCTATTCAGCTCGCCGAGATAAAGGACGCCTTTATCGGTGAGCAGCCCGTAGTCTGCCCCGTCTGTGGCGGCCGCATGACGTCCCGATCGATAGGCGGCGGCTCGTTCGGCCTCGGCTACTCCCGCCAACGTGAATGGCTCATATGCGGCGGCTGCCACCGGAGCGCGATCTTCGACGTCAAGCGCGGCACCCGCAACTAAGTAAGGGCAGGCTCCCGTGCCTGCCCCGGCACCCGTGCCTGCCCCGGCCCCCGTGCCGGCCCAGGGCGCCAGCGCGGATCGCGCGCATGCGCAGCCGCGCACCGTGGCACAAGTCTGGCACCCCCGCGCATCATCCTCCCGCACCCGCACAATGCGAAATCCCGACGAAAACTTCACCGGCTTCATCAGCGTTCGCGGCGCGCGTGAGCACAATCTCCAGAACGTGGATCTCGACATTCCGCGTGATGCGCTGGTCGTTTTCACCGGCGTCTCCGGCTCCGGTAAATCATCGCTCGCGTTCGGTACACTCTACGCCGAAGCTCAGCGGCGCTATCTGGAATCGGTCGCGCCGTATGCGCGACGTCTCTTTCATCAGATGGGCATTCCGCAGGTCGACTCCATCGACGGACTTCCGCCCGCGGTAGCGCTGCAACAGCAGCGCGGCTCGCCCACAACGCGCTCATCGGTCGGAAGCGTCACGACGCTGTCGAATCTGTTGCGCATGCTTTATTCGCGGGCTGGCGATTATCCGCGCAAGCAGCCTCTGCTCTACGCGGAATCGTTTTCGCCCAACACTCCCGAAGGCGCCTGCCCCCGCTGCCACGGACTGGGCCGTATCTACGAAGTGACGGAGCGCTCGATGGTGCCCGACGACTCGTTGACCATTCGCGAGCGCGCCGTAGCTGCATGGCCAACGGCGTGGCAGGGACAGAATCAGCGCGATATTCTCGTCACTCTCGGTTACGATGTCGATCGCCCCTGGCGCGAGCTTTCGAAGAAGGATCGCGACTGGATTCTCTTTACTGATGAGCAGCCGGTCGTTCCGGTGTACGCCGGTTTGACACCCGCGGAAACCCGGCGCGCGCTCAAGCGCAAG
>DATNCZ010000101.1:0-3958 GCA_035553335.1 Gemmatimonadaceae bacterium | reverse complement strand
CCATTCTCGTCGGTGCGCCCGACCGGTTCGCGGCGGAGTGGAACGAGTCGAAGCACTCTCAGCTGCTGGCCAGTCTTGCACCGGTTGTGCTCGGTCACCCCATGAACGTGGTCTTCCGGGTGGACGAAGAACGCGCGGTACGCCCGCAGATGGACTTCTTCGTTGCGCCACCGCCCGAAACGGGCGCGAGCCGGGGTGGTGTCGACGCCGGACCAGGCACAACGCAGCTCAGCGCGCGCTACACATTTCAGAATTTCGTCATCGGCAAGTCGAACGAGCTTGCCGCTGCGGCCGCGCAGGCGGTTGCCGCCGCGCCTGGCAAGGTCTACAACCCCCTCTTCATTTACGGTGACACCGGACTCGGCAAGACGCACCTGATGCAGGCGGTCGCGCACGAGATCATGGATCGGGCACCAAGCACACGCGTGCTGTTCGTTGGCACCGAGCAGTTCACCAACGAGCTCGTCGGATCCATCCAGAAGCGCACCACGCCGGATTTCCGCCGGCGCTTCCGCGAAGTGGACCTGCTCCTCATCGACGACGTCCATTTTCTCAAGGGCAAGGAAGCCACCCAGGAAGAGTTCTTCCACACCTTCAACGCGCTGTACGAGGCGGGACGCCAAATTATTCTCACGAGCGACCGCCCGCCATCGGAGATTCCAGGCCTCGAGGCCCGGCTCGTCAGTCGCTTCCAGTGGGGCATGGTCGCGGACATTGAGCTGCCCGACTTCGAGCACCGTATCGCGATCCTCCACAACAAGGCCCGACTGGACCACCTCGAGCTGACCATCCCCGACGAGGCAATTCACTTCATCGCCGAGCATGTACGCTCGAGCGTCAGGGAACTCGAAGGGTCAATCATACGGCTTCTCGCGTACGCCTCGCTCAAGCACCGCGAGATCACCGTCGAGCTGGCGCGCGAAGCACTCCGGGACAAACTGCGCCTGAATGGCGATGCCACGTCGCCCGCTGCGCAGGCGAGCTTGAGCGTGGCGACTATTCAGCAGGCCGTCGCCAGAGAGTGGGGAGTGACGCCGGCGGGGCTGCAGTCCAAGAGCCGGACGAAGCATGTGACGGTTCCCCGGCAGGTTGCCATGTTTCTGATCCGCGACCTGCTTGGCCTGCAACTGGTCGAGATCGGGAACGCCTTCGGCGGCCGCGATCATTCGACGGTCATTCACAGTATCGAGAAAGTCGAAGCGGACATGGCTGCGACGGAGCCGTTCCGGACGCGTGTGGAATCCCTCCGGGTAAACTTGCGGAAGATTCAGGAATAGGTGTGGAAAGGCGGCACATACTGAACATTCCAGGCGCCGGCCTTCACCCTTTCATCCGCGACCGTGGGTAACCCGCGTGCTTTGCACAGTGTTTTCCAGCCAGCATGCTCCTGTCGGCGTTAACGTTGGCGGATTGTACACGCTCTTTCACAGTACCTACGGCTACTACTAGCTTTCTATTCTTCTAGAACAGAAGAAGCAGTTCCGCGACGCAATTCTCAAGAGGAACGTGAATGCGCTTCACCATCGCGCGTGAAAAACTGCAGGAGGGATTGACGGCCGTCACGGCGAGCGTTCCGGCTCGGACGACCTTGCCGGTGCTGGCCAACATTCTCGTTGAAACGACCGAGCGCGGGATTCGGCTTTCGGGCACCGACCTGGATCTCGCCGTGAGCACCGAGCTCACGGCTGACGTCGATACGCAGGGAGCGATCACGATTCCCGCGAAGAAGCTCGCGGAGATTGTGCGTGAGCTGCCATCGGCGCCGGTGCGAATGAGCGCCGCCGGCGAGCAGAAGGTGACCCTCGAGTGTGGCCGTTCGCGGTTCCGTCTGCTCGGCCTGCCACGCGATGAATTTCCGAGCTTTCCGGCAGTGGACTTTGCGGGAAGCTGGCGTATTCGGTCCGGCGAGCTGCAGAAGTTGATCACGCACACGGCGTTTGCGGTATCCACCGAGGAGAGCCGTCCCACGCTCAATGGCGTGCTCTGGGAGCTGCGCGCGGAACAGATGCGGATGGTCGCCACGAATGGGCACCGGCTGGCGAAAATGGAGATTCCCGTCACCGGGGCAACGTCGCAGAGCGTTGCGGGTGTGCACGGGAACGCCGCGCCGACGTCGACAGATCTCATTGTGCCGCCGAAAGCACTGGAGCAGATACGCCGGCTCTACCCCGCGGAGGAGGAGCTCGAGATCGCGCGCGGCGATAACCATCTGGGTTTCCGGTCGCCATTCACGTCGGTCTTCACGCGGCTGGTCGAAGGACCCTATCCGAATTACGAGCAGGTCATCCCGCGTGACAACGACAAGAGCGCGCTCGCTGACCGCAATGCGCTCACGCAGGCCCTCAAGCGAATGTCCGTCATCGCGTCGGACCAGACGCACCGCATCCGTCTCTCGTTCAATGCGGGCATGCTGAAGTTCAGCGTCCAGACACCGGATCTGGGCGAAGCCCAGGACGAGCTGCCCGTGACCTACGACGGTGATCAGCTCGATATCGGGTTCAACGCCGCCTATCTGCTCGAGATCCTGCGCTTCATGCCGACGGACGAAGTGCGGCTCACGTTCAAGGCCCCGGAGCGTGCGGCGACGATCGAGCCCGTGGGGTGGGATGATGCGGCGAAGTTCATGTGCCTGATCATGCCACTGCGCCTCGTGGATTGACCGCGCCAACGAGTCACGGTCGCAGTGTAACGGTCTCCTTCACCATCTGCTGAAAGGGAAGTGCGCTGGAGCGTGTACGCACGGTGATCACGCTCTTCGACTCGCCCTGCTCCTGGAGTAGCGCACCCGTCACGGGGTCCAGATACAGATTGCGGTGTCCCTCCCCCGTGCCGGTGATGCTGACGCTGCCGTTCTGTCGCTCCGCCGCTGAATCGCTCGCCGTGGACGTCTCGAAGGTCTGCTCCACGAGCAGTGCAGCGCGCCCCTGCACGATCGCGGTGTCAGTCAGGCGGTAGCGACTGGCCGTTGTCGTGCGCAAGGCGATCTCGCCGCGGCAGGTCACGCTCACGACAGTGTCCTGCCAGTTGCTCCCGATCTGTATGGTTGGTGGGAGCATGGGCAAGAGCCCGCCCGCTGCGGCCAGCATCGGCGCCACCCCGGTTCGGCATGGCGCAGGTGATGCGCTCTGAATCACGCCGGGAAGCCCGCTCCGTTCCAGCCGCGCCGAGAACAGCATCGGGAATCGGGTTCCTGGAGGCGGTGCCGGGATCCTGGGTCCCGCATGGGTGACGACCGAGTCCACGGTTCCGGTGAGCATGAACCCGCTGTCCGACGGGCCGACGCTCAGCGTGTAGAAGGATCGGGTGTCGATGGGAACCGGGGCGGCGCTGGTATCGGACCTGAGCGATACCGTCGCGCTAGTGTGCAGTTCATAGCGCCATGTCCCTGGCGCGCGCCGCGGTGTCCAGGTGGACACGGCGGCAGGCGTGCTCGCTGAATCTGTCGTTGCCGGGGTCGGAACGGGCGGCGTGCGCGTCGTCGGATGGGTCGCGCATCCCACACCAAGCGTCACGCAAAGGGCAATCACGATTTGATAAAATCTGCTCGTCATGTCCGGCGTGAAAGACCGAAGGAGAGTGCAGCCGGCCTGTAAGCCGGGTTCTGTCGGACATTGCTGTCCGGACGGTCATTTCTCTCGGAGTACGATCACTCGTACCCTCCAGCAGCCTACCCGCGGCGTCGGTATCGAGACGGGCCGTCTCTCGCCGCTTATTTGGCCTTGCTCCAATCGGGGTTTACCGTGCCGTGTCTGTTGCCAGACACGCGGTGGGCTCTTACCCCACCGTTTCACCCTTACCGGCAGTTGCCCGCCGGCGGTCTGATTTCTGTGGCACTGTCCGTCGCTGGCCGCTCGCGCCGCCAGCGCCCAGGCGTTACCTGGCGATCTGCCCTCTGGAGCCCGGACTTTCCTCGATGCACCTGCGTGCGTCGCGACCGTCCGGCCGGCTGCATTCCCCT
>DATNCZ010000100.1:0-15706 GCA_035553335.1 Gemmatimonadaceae bacterium | reverse complement strand
AACGACGTGATCGACAGAAGCGTATTGGCGTAGTTGCTGCGCAGATCGCGCGGAATCTGAAATCCCAGTGCGCGCAGGCTGTCCTCGAACGCGCTGTTATCGTAGCCATACCGCTCGCGATATACGTCGGTCGCGGCGTATTCATCGAGAACGATGATGTAGATGTCACGCTTCGGTGCGCGAGCCGCGCTCGTCGATCCTCCATCAGCCCGCGCGTCGGCGACACGCATCGGAACGGGGCGCTCGAAGTCCTGGACCATTTCGCTGCGGTGTAGCGCAATCATGTCGCTGATCTCGTCGTACGCCAATCGCCAGACCGAGACGCAAACCAGAATTCCGCCCGTGAGCGCAAGAAAGCGACTGACGGTACCCATCGACGGAAGTCTCCGTTGCATGCCGCGCTTCTTCGCGAAGGAATACGCGGCGGCGATCGCGACGACGACCACCAGAGAGTACACTGGATGCGCAACCGCCCAGCCCTTGATGGCGCCCAGCGGGAGTGGCTTGTAGAAGTAGAACAGCGCGACAGCGACCAGAGTTGCCAGCGCAGCCACATCGGGACCTGACGCCGCGCGTGTCAGCATGCGAATGATCGCGTATGCGATGCCGTACAGCACCGCGACAGCTGCGATCGCGACCAAGCACAGCACGACAACGTCGATCAGTCTGTAATACCCGGGATTGTTGGCCGCGACTCCGATAATCGGGAAGATCGCGAACATCGCTGGATATGTGGTGCGCAGCCACCTCATGTCAGGAGCTCTCTTCGACCCCTCATCGAGTACAACCATCTGCGCGCGTCGCCCACCTGCTCGCATTCACCGATGTCGAAGTACGTCGCGAACGCCCTCTCGAATCCGTCCCTGGTGTAATCGTCGAAGATGTCGGCGCGATTGCGAAGGAGACGCACGACCTGCGAGTCTTCCTTGTCAACGAACTCGATGACGAGATTGTGTCCCAGTTGCGCCATGAATGCCGCGACGTGACCCAGCGGCACGTTGTTGCCGATCGCCAGATGATGCACCAGAGCGAGCGCCATCACGACGTCGGCGGGACCCCGCTCCTGGAGCGACATCCGCTCCGCGTGCGCCCAGCCCAGAGCGGGCGATGGATTCGTGAGGTCCATGAGAAGCGGCAGAATCCCCGTCTCGTTTTCCAGTCGCACCGTTCGGTAGTTTCGCTCCACGGCTGCGGGGTCGATGTCGAACGATATTACCAGCGGCGCAATCTCTCTCGCGACGCGCGAGTACACGCCGGTGTTGGCGCCGATGTCCCACACCACCGCAGGTTCTGATTCGCGAAGGTAGCGGCGGATAATGTCCTGCTTGCTCGCGACCGCTGCGTCACTGTAGTTCGTGTCCTGGACATAGTTCGCCCACTGCGTCCCGTCCGGCTGCCACGTGAGCCGCTCGACCGCCTCGCTCAGGTTCTCGCTGAGCGCGACGAGTGCCTGCTTTGTCATCCGGCGCGTGCCGACAGCCGACGAGACTTTCGTCTCCGAATACTTCCGCTGCGCGCGGGCGTGCATGTGGATGTGCAGCAACGCACGTATGTCCGCCCAACTTCTACTCGGCAACATCTCGCTCCCGAAATCGAGCGGAATCCCATCGAGGTATTCACGCAGGAGCAGGCCGAAGCGAATGTCGCGCCGCGCCATGAGCATGAGCGGTACCAGAAAGTGCTGGCAGAATTGCTTGTACGCTATCCACGGCTCCCCGTCGCGATACCGCTCGAACGACAGCGTGTCCATGAACACCGGCCGCCCATCGACGAACTGGACGTTGTATGCACTGGCGTCTCGCAGAACGAAGCCACGCTCGAGCGCGCGCGACTGGACGGTGAGCGTCAACAGAGCGGCGTCCTTCAGCTGCCCGAAGCACCATTCGTACGGATACGAAATGAATGGAAGGCGTTCCGGCTCGAGCACGGCGTACGCATCCGTCGTCAGCGCCAGCGCTACATCAGCCGATGCATGCGGTACCAGCAGGCGATCGGCCATGAGCTCGTCGTACAGGCCGGATGACGAGCATGCATCGAATTCATCCGCAAAGACCCGGTTGACCTGCCGGTACAGCACACCGTTCCGGTCGAAAACAAATCCACTCGGGTCTCGGAATGACGCTCCGAGTCGCGTCAAGCTATCGGTGGTGCCTGTTGAAGAGCGAGACGAAGAACGCCTTGGTTGCTCTGCGCGCACGACGCATGAAGGCCAGCGCCGAGATCACGCCAGCGATTACTACCTGGAGCACGAGACTGCCTGCAGCGGGATCGATATACATCAGAACTCCCGATTGGTGGTGGAGTTTCGAGGTCCGAGCGGGAAGATAACGTACGATGATCCGGCCAGGATTACAACGTCGTTACCGTACCCATTCAGTCTCGTGACGCCCACCGGACGTATCGCTCCACGTCGTCCGCGGGAGGGAGGAAATCTGGTGATCCATACGCCGTGTCCATACGCCAGCGTACATAATCCCGGTCCGGAACAGGGAGAAATGGCGGCCGGCGGTACCAGTGCCGGTTCCGGAAGCGCCAGCTCACCCGCGCGAGATCGACCGCCAGCGTCGGGCGACGCAGCGAACGGGCGCCGAGCGCGAGGGCCAGTCTCAGCATTGACATGCCCCAATTTAGACATGCACGGCGCTCGGTGAGACGACTGCCCCGCCGGCAGCCCTTCTCGCGGGCGTACACTTCCACCTAGCTTTCGTCGATGTACCGCCACAGGGTGCGACAGTGATCAGGCTGGGGCTCATCTCCGATACGCACGGCCTTCTGAGGCCGGCCGTCCATTCGGCCTTCACCGGGGTCGACCTGATCCTCCACGCCGGCGACGTGTGCGGTGACGACATCCTGCACGAGCTGCGGACCATCGCCCCAGTCCACGCGGTCGCCGGGAATTGCGACCCCATCGGCGACCCGAACCTTCCGTTATCTTTCGAACAGACGTTCGAAAGTCTCCGCCTTCACATGAGTCACGGCAACGAGCTTGGCCGGCCCAAACCTGAGCAACTGCTCAGAGCATACCCGAACGCGGATATCATAGTATATGGGCACACTCACAAACAACTGATCTTCGACCTCGCCGGCCGCATGGCGGTCAATCCAGGCGCTGCGGGTGCCCGAAGATTCGATCTCGCTCCCAGTGTCGCCGTCATGATGATCACCGACGATCGAGTCGCCGTCGAACTGATCGAGCTCGAGTGATTGCTCGAGCGCTTGCGAGAGTGATTGAGTGAACGCCGCCGTCCGGCCGTTACGCGACGATGAGGTGCGTGTTCTCACACTCGACAGTGGAGACAGCGCAACGGTTCGCGACGCGACGCGACGCGTGCTCGCCACGTTGCTCGATGCGCCGCTCGAACAGATAGAATTGTACGACGCGCCCAAGGGAAAGCCGCTGCTGCGCAACGATCCGGCGCTGCACTTTTCCATCTCGCACTCGCACGACGTGTCGATGATCGCGGTGACACGCGTGGCTCCGGTCGGTGTGGACATCGAGCAGCTGCGCGCCGTGCCGAATGCGGAGACGATCCTCAGGCGTTTTTTCACGCACGAGGAAATCGAGACGATTCTCACCGATGACAATCGCGATCTGCGCTTCATGGAAGCGTGGACGCGATCGGAGGCGCGCGTCAAGGTGCGCGGCGCAAGCATCTGGGAAGCGGCGACGCCCGATCCCGATGCGACGGTCCGCGCACTGCACGCGCCAGATGGATTTGCCGCCTCCGTCGCGGTTGCAAATCCTGCATGGACGATCACGCAGTACAACATTTCTGTGACGGACATCGTAGCTCTCTAGACCGATCGGCATGGACAGGGCGTGCGTTGTGTTCCATACTTCCCGACGCAGGCCGTATGCAGAACGTTCATGTTTCACCTGTCAGCGAGATCTCATGCCCCGTATCACGTCATTCCTTATTGCCGCTCTTGCAGCAGCGGCACTCGGCACAACCGCTGTTGCCCAGTCACCCGCGATATTCGACAACGCGCACTCCGATCTGCGCTATCGCATGGTCGGGCCGGATCGCGGCGGACGGGTAACCACCGTAACCGGTGTCGCATCCGAGCCGCGCACTTTCTACATGGGCGTCGCGAGCGGCGGCCTCTGGAAGACTACTGATGCAGGCGCATCGTGGATTCCCATTTCCGACGGAAAGATTCCTGTCGGCTCGATGGGATCGATAGACGTCTCGCAATCCAATCCGAACATCATCTACGTTGGGACCGGATCGGACGACATACGCAGCAACGTCTCGACGGGACGGGGTGTGTACAAGTCGACCGACGCCGGCGCGACCTGGAGCTTCGCGGGACTGCGTGACGCGGGACAGATCGGCGGTGTGCGTATCGATCCATCCAATCCGGATATCGTGTACGTGGCAGCAATCGGGAACGCGTTCACCTCCAACGCGGAGCGCGGCGTCTTTCGCACCAGGGACGGTGGCAAGACGTGGGACAAGGTGCTCTTCATCTCCGACAGCACGGGCGCAGCGGATGTTGAGTTTCAGCCTGGTAATTCCAGGGTCATCTACGCGTCGATGTGGCAGGGAGTGCGCAAGCCGTGGGCAATTCTGAGCGGAGGCCACGAGGGTGGTCTCTACAAGAGCACCGACGGGGGAGACCACTGGACGAAAATGACTGGCGGCCTTCCGTCCGGTCTGTTCGGCAAGAGCAACATTGCGGTGACAGCGGCGAATCCGAATCGCGTGTACGCGCTGATCGAGGCGAAGCCGGGCGGCGGTCTGTATCGTTCCGATGACGCGGGCGAGCACTGGTCCCTCACAAGCTCCAACCCTCAGCTCATCACGCGCCCGTTCTATTACGTCACACTCGCCGCAGATCCCACCAACGCGGACGTTGTGTACGGCGGCGCCGAGAATTTCTACAAGTCCACCGACGGCGGCAGGAATTTCAAGTCAGTGCGCGTTCCTCACGGCGACAACCACGACATGTGGATCAGCCCCAGGGACGGCAACGTGATGATCCAGGCGAACGACGGCGGCGCGAACGTCTCGCTCGATGGCGGACTCACCTGGTCCACGCAGTTCAATCAGCCCAGCGCCGAGATTTACGCGGTGTCGATCGACAACCAGTTCCCGTATCGGCTGTATGGGGCGCAGCAGGACAATACGACTTTGATAGTGCCGAGTCTGCCGCTCAACAGCGGGCAGGAGGAGGAGTGGCGCGGCGGACCGGGTTGCGAGACCGGACCCATCATGCCGCACATTACGAATCCCGATACGGTTTACGGATCGTGCAAGGGACAGTTCAGCCGGATGTCGCTGCGGACCGGTCAGGAAAAGCAGTACTGGGTCGGAGCGCAGTCGCTGTATGGAAGCGTGCCGGGCGATCTCATCTATCGTTTTCAGCGCGTGTCGCCACTGGAGCTGTCCCCGCACGATTCGCACGTCATCTATTACGGATCGCAGTACGTGCATCGCACGCGCGACGAGGGTGTGACGTGGGAGCGAATAAGTCCGGATCTCACGGCGCACGATCCACGCTATCTCGATGCTGTGAGCGGCGGCCCCATCACGCGCGACGTGACGGGCGAGGAAGTGTACGCTACACTGTACGTGATCCGCGAATCTCCGTTGCAGAAGGGTCTGATATGGACCGGTTCCAACGACGGCCCGATCTACGTAACGCGTGACGATGGAAAGACGTGGACCAACGTGACGCCGAAGGATCTACCGCCTGGTGGTCGCGTACAGACGATCGATCCGTCACCGCATCGCCCCGGCTCGGCGTACATCGCGGTCTATCGTTATCTGCTCGGCGATTTTGCGCCGTATATCTATCGCACCGATGATTACGGCAAGTCGTGGACGCGTCTCACCGACGGAACCAACGGAATAGCGAAGGACGAACCGACGCGTGTGGTGCGTGAAGATCCGTCGCGCGCGGGACTGCTTTACGCAGGCACGGAGTTCGGGATGTACGTGTCGCTCGACAATGGAGGCCACTGGCTGCCGTTCCAGTTCAATCTCCCGGCGACGCCGATCACCGATATCAACGTGCACCAGAAGGATCTGGTGTTGTCGACACAGGGCAGGTCGTTCTGGATCATGGACGATCTGACTCCGTTGCATCAGTGGAGCGATGCGATCGCAAAATCCAGCGCGCATCTCTTCAAGCCGCGTGACGCGTATCGCATGCATTACAGGGCAAATCCCGTCGCGATATCCGCACGCGGGAACAGCGCCTCCGCGCCGCAGTACCCGCAGCCTGGTGCGATGATCGACTACTACTTCGCGAAGGAGCCCGAGGGCGAAGTGAAGCTCGACATACTCGACGCGAGCGGGAAGGTCGTGCGCACGTTCACGACCGCCGCCGCGAATGAGCGCGCGCGCGAATCGCAGGGCGGTGAGGAGCAGGACGAGGATGCACCGCGCCGCCGCTCCGGTCCGGTCAACATCACGAAACACCAGGGGCTCAACCGCTTCACGTGGGATCTTGCCTATCCCGGTCCGCGCCAGAGTGCTTCGCGTCCCGCGGGCGGCGGCGGTCCCACGGCTGTGCCGGGGGCGTACAGGGTTCGTCTTACTGTTGCCGCATCGGGGAGCGATGCAGCGTGGACTGAGACACAGCCTCTCGTCGTGAAGCCGGATCCGCGCATCACGCGTGACGGCGTGACCGTAGCCGACATGCAACAGCAGTTCGATCACAACATGCGCGTACGCGACCTGGTAACTGACGTCAATCTTGCGGTCGCGCGCATTCGCGAAGCGCGCACGAGACTCAAGGGCGCCACCGGCGCCGCGGCCGACACGTTGCAACGTCTGAACGCCATAGCGGCCAGGCTCGAAACGCCGCCCATCCGTTACAGCAAGCCGGAGTTGCAGGGCAACATCACTTACCTGTACGGCATGACCAACGGTGCCGATCAGAAGATCGGGCGCGACGCGGTCGAGCGGTATCGCGCGCTGCGGTCGGCGCTCGATGTCCAGCTCGCCGACCTCGACAAACTGCTCGGTCCCGCGCCGGCCGTAGGCGCCGGTCGGTAACCCTTTCATCAAATCTTTATATAATCTTGCCCTTTGGTGGTACCCTGGTGAAGTTTGAGCGCTGAGTCCCGCCGGTCGCACAGAGCAGGGAGAAATACATTTGTTTCTCCCTGCTCTCGCATCCGGACCCGAACCAGCCATAGCCAGGAGCAGGTCCATGAAGTTGTATCGCAGAGCGTGGTATTCCGGCCTCGCGATGTCGTTGTTCGCCGCACTTGCTCCCGGGTCGGCCCGCGCGCAGGGGGCTACCAACCCCAGCTCGCGCATCACGGGCACCGTCACTGATTCTCTGGGAAATCACCCCGTTGCCGGAGTCCAGGTAACGGTGACTGGTGGACGCCTGGGGGCGATAACCGACGCCGAGGGCCGCTACACCATCAACGGTGTGGCACCCGGAACGCACACGATCGACGCGCGCCGCCTCGGATTCAAGCCACTGACGCGGCCAGGCATCGTCGTGAACGAGGGCGCCACCACGACGCTGAATCTTCACATCGTATCCGTACCGCTCATGCTCGAAGCGGTCGTGAGCACTGGCGTCGTCGATCCGACCAGCGGCACACGTGTTCCATTCACGGTCGGACGAGTGGACGCGGAGAACGCGCCCGTACCGTCGGCCAACGCCGTCGAAACGATTCAGGGCAAGATCGCCGGTGTGACGGTGGTGCCGAGTGGCCAGCCTGGGACGGGGACGAACATCGTCCTGCGTTCGCCGACGAGCATCAACAAGTCCAATTCACCGCTCATCGTGGTGGATGGCGTGATTCTCAGCCAGGCATTCGACGGATCGACCGCGGATCTCGAGTCGCTCGACATCGAGAGCGTGGAAGTCGTCAAGGGTGCCGCCGCGGCGTCGTTGTACGGCTCGCGCGCATCCTCGGGCGTGATCCAGATTCGCACCAAGCGCGGTGCGAGCCTGCCGGAAGGACCGACACACATCACGGTGCGCTCCGAGATTGGAACGAGCTCGATCGCAAACAAGAAGCACTGGGCCAAGTACAACTACTACATGGTCGATTCCGCGGCGACGACGTATCTCAACGCCGCGGGCGCGCCCGTGACTCGCGCAGCACGCGTCCCCAAGCCGATCTTCTCGAGATTCCAGGACAGCCGCTATCCGGATCCCACGTACGACCAGATCCAGCGCTTCTTCGATCCGGGTCAGACGTACAAGAACTCCGTGACGATGGCGCAGAATGGCGGTCGCACGAACTGGCTGTTGTCGCTCGTGAATTCAAATCAGGACGGCGTCGTGCTGAACGCAGGCACGTACGGCCAGAACGACGTGAGACTGAACCTGGATCACCAGCTTCGTGATGATTGGCGCATATCGTTCAGCGGATTTGGAAGCAGATCCAAGCGTCGCGATCTCAACGGCAACACGTTCTTCCAGCTCATCAATCAGGCACCGGACGTGAATCTGCTTCAGCCAGATCCGGACGGAACGCCGTACATCTTCCAACCTGATCCAGAGGGCCGCGAGCCGAATCCGTTGTACGTGCTCGCAACGCAGTTCAGGGAGCGCAAGAGCGCGCGCACGCTCGGAAGTCTCGCGAGCCATTACGGCCCGCTGTCATGGCTGAGCTTCGACGCCGACGTCAGCTACGACAGATCTGACCGTAACCTCTCGTATTTCCTCGATCAGGGTCTCAAGTCACCGACGTTCGGATCGGCGGGCGACCCAGGGCAGATCACACAGACGCAGGGCACAACCGACGCACTCAATGCATCGACCAGCGCGAACCTGCTCGGCCACTACAAGGCATTGACGCTGCGCAGCACGCTGCGCGCCTTGATAGAGCGTGAGGACAACTCTGTCGTCATCGCTGATGGAACCAACTTCGCGGCGCCTGGCGTTCGCAGCCTCGACAACGCGCAGAATCGGTTCGTGTCATCCACGCTCGAGAGTGTGCGCTCTACGGGATACTTCGGAACGCTGGGTGCCAACTACGGCGACCGCTACATCTTCGACGGTCTCATCCGTCACGACGGTAGCTCGCTGTTCGGTCCCGACGAACGCTGGCACAAGTATTACCGCTGGAGTGGTGCGTGGCGCATGGCGTCGGAATCGTGGTGGCCGTTCAAGGGGTTGATCAACGAGTTCAAGCCTCGCATCTCGCGCGGAACGGCCGGCGGTCGCCCAAGCTTCGCCGACCAGTTCGAGACGTTCGACTTCACCACCGGCGGTGGTCTCGTCAAGAACACACTCGGCAACAAGGCGCTCAAGCCCGAGCTGTCGACGGAGACGGAGTTCGGTCTCGACATGATCATGAAGGACCGCTACTCGGTGCAGTTGTCGTACGCGAAGAACAGAGTTACCGACCAGCTGATTCAGATTCCGCTACCGGGCTTCTACGGCTACACCACTCAATGGCAGAACGCCGGAACCGTGGAAGGGAACACCGTAGAGGCAACGTTCCAGGCGCAGATCCTTCGCGGCCCGAAGCTCACGTGGCAGCTCGGCCTCGTCGCCGATCGCTCGCGCAACAGGATTACAGAGTTCGATCGCTCCTGCTTCACGACGAACACGATTGCGTATCGCTGCGCGGGCTCGACGCTCGGCTCGATGTACGGCTTTGCCTTCCTCAAGCAGGCTGCAGGACTTCCAACCGGTGCGCAGGCGCGAGCAGCGGAATTCCAGACGAATGATGACGGCCTGCTCGTCTGGGTCGGTCCCGGCAACACGTACAAGGAAGGCGAGACAAAGAAACTGTGGGGAACGAGCACGACGATCGGCACCAGCAATTACGGATGGGGAATGCCGATCCTGCAGCAGGACGCGAACGGCAACACCGCCGTCCGGAAGATCGGCGACGGCACACCGCGCTTCCACTACGGAATCTCGAACAACGTCGGCTGGCACGATCTGACGTTCTACACGCTTCTGGACGTCAACGTGGGCGGCAACGCCTACAACCAGACGAATCAGCGCATGTACCAGTATGGGCGTAGCAGCGACGTCGATCAGGCAGGGAAGCCGCAGGAAGACAAGAAGATCGTGGACTACTACGTGAATCTGTATTCCGCTAACAACCCCGTCGATTACTTCGTCGAGGACGCCGGATTCGTGAAGCTGCGCGAGATCTCGATGCGCTATCAGCTCCCGAGGAGTTTCTCCGGAGCGTTGTCCAGGGTCGGCGCTTCGGGCGCATCGCTGTCGCTCATCGGCCGCAACGTGCTCACATGGACCAAGTACAAGGGCTACGATCCCGAGGTTGGTACTCCGAACGTGCGCCTCGACAGCTTCGACTACCCGCGCTACAGAACATTCACCACCAGTGTCGAGATCAACTTCTGATGGCGACCCGGAGATACCACATGAGAAAACTCATTCCAGCGTTCGCGCTGTTGATTGCAGGATGTCAGGACCTCGCGGTCACTGATCCAAATGCGCCGGACCGCACCCGTGCGACCAAGGCTCCGGTATCCGCGGAGACGTTCGTTGCGAGCTCGTTCCGCACCTGGTGGCCAGTTGCTGGCCACGGGAACTATCCATCGTGGGCATTTTCCACAGTGGCCCACGACGTCACATCGGGATTCGCTGACTTCGGCCAGCTGGAGATCTCGGCAGAGCCGCGCTCGGCGTGGAACAACAGCCCTGTCAATACGCAGAATAGCGTCAATCAGCGGCCGTGGTACGATCTGTACAGTACGATCTCGACTGTCAACGACGCGCTCATCGCGATCGATTCGGGTCTCGTGATCGGTGATGCATCGCGCACGAGGCGCACGCGTGCCGTCGGCAAGTTCATGCAGGGCGTTTCGCACGGATATCTCGGCCTCTACTTCGACTCTGCGTTCGTCGCCACCGAGAAGCTGGCGCTGGATACCATCACGACGCCGCAATTCCAGCCATATCCCGTGGTGATCAAGGCGGCGATCAGCCAGCTCGATACTGCGATTGCAATTTCCCAGACCGGCAGCTTCACGTTGCCGGGTGATTCGTGGATGTTCGCAGCGATGGATCAGAACGGTTTTGCAAGGCTTGCGAATTCATTCGCGGCGCGATTGCTCGCATATTCACCGCGCACGAGCGCAGAGCGCGCGGCAGTCGACTGGAACGAGGTGATCCGGAGAATCGACGCCGGCATCACGACAGATTTTGCGCCTGTGGCGCAGCCGAACATCCTGTGGGATGACTGGCAACGTCTCGCTGCACGCGTTCGGAGCGGGCCGCCGAGTGATTACGGTCGTCCTAGCTACTGGTTGCTGGGGCCGGCAGACTCGAGTGGTGGATATCAGAACTGGATCAACACACCGTTGACGAGTCGCCAGCCATTCCAGATGCGTACGAAGGATCGCCGCATACAGGGCGCAGCTGGTCCGACGGCCACCGGCAAGTACATCGGT
Source organism: Gemmatimonadaceae bacterium (assembly GCA_035553335.1). Classification (GTDB taxonomy): domain Bacteria; phylum Gemmatimonadota; class Gemmatimonadetes; order Gemmatimonadales; family Gemmatimonadaceae; genus Fen-1247. The sequence goes on along the minus strand of DATNCZ010000100.1, from coordinate 4,349 downwards.
TACAATGCGTCGTCGATCGGAGCCGCGAGCCGCGGCACGTATCGCTACTCGTACTATTACTACGTCCGGAACGGTACCGGCACGAGCTGGCAGAACGGCCCGACACCGAACATGACGCGCACCGAGATGGACTTGCTGAAAGCAGAAGCGTTGATCCGGCTCGGTCGCGCCAGCGAGGCCGTACCGCTCATCAACAAAACGCGTGTAGCGAACGGACAGCTCCCGCCGGTGACCGTCGATGGGCCGCCGGATGAGGCCGGCTGCGTACCGCGCAAGTTGAACGGACAGTGTGGCAGCCTGTGGGACGCACTCCGTTACGAGAAGGGAATCGAGAACTACGGTGTGAACGGAGTCATCGCATTCTTCGACGCGCGCGGATGGCAGACGTTGCCGGAAAACAGCATCGTTCAGCTGCCGGTTCCCGGCGCGGAGTTGGCGACGCTGCGCCGCGCGCTGTACAGCTACGGCGGCGCGGGTAATCCGGGCAGCGCACCTGCGCCTGCACCGGAGAAGTGTCCGGTTGCGTTGGCGCGATGCCAGTAATGCTTTTCAGAGCTCGGCGATTCCTGCTGGCCGGCACGCTTGTTTCGGGCGCCGGTCTGCTATCACCGTTCACTGCACGCGCTCAGGCGACGTCGCCAGACCAGATCGGCTCGGTGCTTGCCGATTATAAATGGCGCAGCATCGGGCCCGGCTCACCAGGCGGACGCATCACCGACGTCGAGGCGCTGGATACCGATTTTCGTTTCGTGATCGCGGCCGCTGCCTCCGGCGGAGTCTGGAAGAGCACCAACGCAGGCACGACGTGGACCCCGATCTTCGACCATTACGGATCGTCGTCGATCGGCGACATCAAGATCTACCAGCCCGATCCACGCATCCTGTGGGTCGGCACCGGTGAGGCGAACAACCGCAACAGCGTTGCGTGGGGCGACGGTATCTACAAGTCGACCGACGGTGGTGAAACGTTCACCAACGTCGGCCTGCGCAACACGTTCCAGATTGCGCGCATCGTCACGCATCCCAGAAGTCCGGATACGGTTTACGTTGCGGCGATCGGAAATCTCTGGGCGCCGACCGGAGATCGTGGCGTGTTCAAGACCACTGACGGCGGAAAGAACTGGGAGAAGCTTGGCGGCGGTTTGCCGAAAGATCCTGGAATCGGTGCTACTGACATCGTCATGGATCCCGGCGATCCGAACGTTCTCTACGCAGCGTTCTATCAGCGCGAGCGTCTTCCGTGGCGCTACAACGCTGGCAGCACTGACGGCGGAATCTTCAAGACGACCGATGGTGGCAGAACGTGGACCAGGTTGGCGAACGGACTGCCGACGGGAGAAACCGGACGCATCGGGCTCGACGTGTATCACGGAAATCCCAGGATTCTCATGGCGATCGTCGAGGCCAAGCCCGGCTCGGAGGATCTCGCAACGGCCGGCTCCGGCATCTATCGCAGCGAGGATGGCGGCGCAACGTGGCGCTACCTCAATCGCTACAACAACAGACCTTTCTATTACAGCCAGATTCGCATCAACCCGTCCGACGATCAGCTCGTGTACGTGCTCACGACCAGCTTCCAGTGGTCGACCGACGGTGGCAGGACATTCGAAGCGGCACGCGCGCCATTCGGGCCCAACTACGACCATCACGCGATGTGGATCGATCCCGCACGCAAGGATCGCTTCTATCTTGGCAAGGACAAGGGCCTGACGCTCACGCACGATAACGGATCGTCGTTCATCTTCTTCGACAATCTGCCCATCATGCAGGCGTACAAGGTGGCCGTGGACATGCGCACACCGTACGCCATCTATGCCGGCCTGCAGGACAACGGCACGGTCGGGACGATGAGCTTCACACGCGACGCACTCGGCATTCGCAACGACGCTGCATGGAAGCTGCACTGGGACGATGGCCAGTACGTCGCAGTCGATCCACGCGACTGGCGCACCGTGTATTCGGAAGGCACACAGGCATCGTTTCGCGTCGTCGATCCGATCGGCCACACCGATACCGAGCGGCGAATAACGGAAGCGAACATCGTCAACTTCAAAAGCGTCGCTCCACCTGCAAAGGCGGGCGATCCACTTCCGCGCCTTCGCTTCAACTGGACGTCGCCGTACATACTCTCGCCGCACAATCCCGACGTTCTGTACTATGGATCCAACTATCTGCTCAAGTCGACCGACAAGGGCGTGACGTGGAAGGCGATCAGCAAGGATCTGTCGAAACACGACCCCTCGAAGAACGGAGTCGGAACCGGCGGCCTCACTCCTGACGAAACGGGTGCGGAAAGCTACGCGACGATCTTCTCGGTATCCGAATCTCCGGTTGCGAGGGGAACGATATGGGCCGGCACCGACGACGGAAATGTCTGGCTGACGCGGAACGATGGTGCTACCTGGACACAAGTCGACGCAAACATCCCCGACGTACCGAAGGGAACGTGGGTAAGTCGCGTAGTCGCGTCGGCGGCTGACGCGAATACCGCGTACGTCTCGTTCGATGGTCATCGGAGCGACAACCGCGCTCCGTGGTTGTTCAGAACGACCGACGGCGGCAAGACATGGAAGAACCTGTCCGGCGGACTGGCGCAGGATTCGCCGGTATATGTGATCGAGGAAGATTCGAGAAATACCAATCTGCTGTTCGTGGGCACCGAGCACGGCGTGCAGGTTTCGTTCGATCGGGGCGACACGTGGCGTCCGATGCAGAATGATCTCCCGGTCGTGGCGGTCCATGACATCGTCATTCATCCGCGCGATCGTGACGTCATACTCGGCACGCACGGCCGCGGCATCTACATCCTGGACGACATCACGGCGCTCGAAGAATGGAAGCCGGCTCTGGCCACGACGGCCGCGCATCTGTTCGTTCAGCGTCCAGCCACGATATGGGTGGACCAGAGTCGCAGCGGGCAGATGGGCGAGAACACGTACGCAGGCGGGAATCCTCCGTACATCGAACCAGTCAACTATCAGATGCGTGACCGGTCGCACATCGTGAACACGCCGCTGATCACGTTCAGCCTCGGCGCCGGCGCATCGGGAATGGCTACGCTCGAGATAACGAGCCCGGATGGGCGTTCGCGTACTCTATCGGTGCCAGCAAGACCAGGAATCACGCGTTACGCGTGGGACGGTCGGATGGAAGCACCGGCAACTGCTGCCTCGGGAGCACGTGCGCGCCGCGCGCCACCAGCCGTCATTACTCCGGGAGTCTACAAGCTCAAGCTCACCTATGGCGGAAGCACGTCGAACGGAAGTATTGTAATGCAGCCGGATCCGTTGTTGAAACGGTAAGTCGTCTGGTGAGCAGGATTCGAGGTAAGTAATTCGAAGCCTCGTCATTCCCGCGAAAGCGGGAACTCTGAAGCCTCGTCATTCCCGCGAAAGCGGGAATCCATGTTATTGATCCATGGACGCGATGGTAGCGTCGTGAGGGTCGGCAGCAGATGGATTCCCGCTTTCGCGGGAATGACGATTATTGGGCATCACTCGCGAATGACGTCCTGTTTGCCAGCCCGCAGTCCGCTGCGCTCGCCGTCGAAGAACCCATTGCGAGCCACCTACTATAGAAGAAGCGGCCGGCACCCGAGCGGCGTCCAGCGCCCAATGTTTGCCGAGCGATTCGGGCCATATACAGCGCAGGGAATAGGGCACGAAGGCGCCCCTGTTCGGGGGGTGCGCGGATGGGAACGGCGGAATCGGCGTGGCCTGGAGGGTCTTTCGACCCGGAATGCGCCGTTCATGCCTCAGATGTGACCGTTCACCGGTTCCTGCTTGTCAATAACCGCATACTGGATACTTTATCCGTGGGAAAGAAATCTGTATCGAATTCGTAACACTTCCCAATACCGGGTCGCCAAGGAGGAAAAAGGATGGGACGTCTCGTTCGACTCACCACCGTGCTCATGAGTGCGCTGGCGCTATTGCCGAGCTGGTCACACGCTCAGGGTAGTGCCCAGGTCACCGGGCGCGTGACAGCCGTGGGCGGTGCGCCGCTGCCGGGTGCCAGCGTCTTTGTCACTGGAATGAACATCGGGTCCACAACGGGGGAGGACGGGCGTTACTCGTTCACCGTCTCCGCTGACCGGATCACCGGCAGGGCCGTCACGCTCACGGCGCGACGCATCGGATACAAGATCGGAACCGCATCGGTAGTTCTCACCGCGGGAACGAACACACACGACTTCACCCTCACCGCGACTACTACCGCGCTCGAAGGCGTCGTCGTCACCGCGCTCGGCATTCAGCGCGACAAGCGATCGCTCGGTGTGGCCCAGACCAGCGTAAACGCGAGTGAGCTCACCGCAGCGCGTGAGCCCAATATCGTCAACGCCCTCGCTG
>DATNCZ010000099.1:0-7075 GCA_035553335.1 Gemmatimonadaceae bacterium | reverse complement strand
GCGAAGCTGCAGATGCGCTCGCGTACGCTCATGGACGCGGGATCGTGCACCGCGACATCAAGCCGGAGAACATCCTGCTCCAGAATGGCCATGCCCTGGTGGCCGACTTTGGCATCGCGCTCGCCGTGCAGCAGGCGGGTGGCCAGCGCATGACGCAGACCGGTCTGTCACTCGGCACACCGCAGTACATGTCCCCCGAGCAGGCGATGGGCGAGCGCGAGATCGGGCCTCGCTCGGACATCTACTCGCTCGGCGCAGTGACGTACGAGATGCTCGCCGGCGATCCGCCCTTCGTGGGCTCGACGGCGCAGGCGATCGTCGCGCAGGTGATCACCAGCGAACCCCGCTCACTCACGGCGCAACGAAAGAGCGTTCCCGCGCACGTCAACGACGCGGTGTTCACCGCGCTCGAGAAACTCCCAGCCGATCGCTTCGCAACGGCGACGCAATTCGCAACGGCGCTGACCAACGATTCGTTCACCGCCGTTACTCGATCGACGCAGCGACGCGACCACGGCAAGGACGGGTGGCGCGCGCGCATAAGTGAGCCGTTGGTGGTGGTGCTGGGCATGCTCGTTGTCGCGTTGCTGGCCGCTCTGGCGGTTGTGGCACGGCGCACAGCTTCGAGCGATGCATTCCCGATGCGTGTCGAGCTGCCACTTCCACCCGGCGGAGTCCCATCCGGATCACCAGCGCTTTCGCCAGACGGTCACACCATAGTATATGCCGCGGTGGCAGCCTCCGCGACGGAGGCGAGTCCGTTCATGGGCGCGACAACGAGTCTCTATCTACGCAGACTCGATCAGTTGACAGCGCATGCAATCCCCAACACGGTGAACCCCGGACTGCCGGCGTTCTCGCCTGATGGGAAATCGATCGCGGTAATCGTCAATCGTCGCAAGCTTGTCCGGGTCCCGCTCGATGGTGGTCCGGCCGTTACGCTCGCCGACGTTCCCGACGATGGCGGTGTCGATTGGTCGTCCAGCGGCGACATCGTGGTCGGTGGCGGCGCGTTCGAGGAGCGCAGAGGTCTCTATCACGTGAATGCCAGCGGTGGGACACTGACGCCGCTCACGCACGTCGACACGAAACGCAAGGAGCACAGTCACGAGTATCCGCACGTGCTCAGTGACGGCAGGACTGTCGTGTTCACCATCTGGTACGGCACCGTCGATCGCGCAGAGCTCGCGGTGACTTCGCTCGACGATGGAAGCAAGGTATCGCCGCTCGGCATCCTCGCAGCGCGGGCGCTCGGAGTAGTGAACGGGCAGCTGGTGTACGTGCGCGCCGACGGTAGCATCATGGCAATACCGTTCGACGTCGGGCGTCGACGCGTCACCGGAACTCCCGTGCAGGTACTCGATTCCGTTCGCATGACGGGCGCCGAGACCGGATATGCGGCAGCCTCCCTGACACAATCCGGCGGCCTCGTGTATGCGACTGGCGCGCTGAACAGGCGCCTCGTGTGGGTGGACCAGAGCGGTTCAGCTCACGATGCGTTCCGCGAGCCGCGCGAATTCGAGTTCGTACGACTTTCGCCGGACGGTCAGCGCGCCGCACTCGGGATCAGCACAGGGACGGGCAACAACGTCTGGGTCGTGAATTTCGCGGCTGGCACACTTACGCCGCTGACCACAACGGGCCGCAGCCGCAACCCGATCTGGTCATCGGACGGCCGAAGGATCCTGTTCGCCTCCACTTACTCGGGACAGGCTGCATTATGGTGGCAGCCAGCAGACGGCAGTGGACCTGCCGTGATGGCTGGAGTACCGCGTCACAACCCCTGGTTCGTCGATCTCTCGCCTGATGGACACACCACCGTATTCAACGCGATTTACGATGGCACCTTCAACCTGGAGACCTTCTCGCTCGATTCCGCGCACGCCGAGCGTGACGTCTCGGCGTCGCCAACCGCCGTTGAAGCATTTGGCAGGTATTCTCCCGACGGGCATTTCATAGCGTACAATTCCGACGAATCCGGTCGCCCCGAAGTGTACGTGCGCTCATTCCCAGATGTGGGCAGCAGGATCCAGGTCTCGACCGGCGGTGGCCGCCGTCCGATCTGGGCTCCGGACGGAAGCAAGCTCTACTACTGGGAGGACAGCAGATTGATGTCGGCAACTCTCGCACGCGTTCCTGCACTACGGGTAGTTTCGCGCAAGCCGCTGTTCGACGGGCATTTTGAAACGGACTACGACATCTCGCACGATGGGACACGCTTCCTGATGATCGAAACGGAAACCTCGGGGCTCGACCTGGTGGTGATCCCGAACTGGCTGACGGAGCTGCGTCAGTTGACCACCTCCAGGAAGCAGTAGATGAGTGACACACTTGCACGATTGACCGATGCACTCGCTGACCGCTACACGATCGAGCGCGAGCTTGGCGCCGGCGGCATGGCGACCGTGTACCTCGCGCACGACATCCGGCACGACCGCGACGTCGCGATCAAGGTGCTCAGGTCCGACATCACCGAGTCGTTGGGCCGCGACCGCTTCCTGCGCGAGATCCGGTTGGCCGCACGACTCAACCACCCACATATCCTCCCACTGTACGACTCCGGTGATGCAGACGGCTTTCTGTATTTCGTCATGCCGGTGATGCAGGGACAGACACTGCGCGACCGCATGCGGGACGAAGGCCAGCTCCCGGTTGATGCCACCGTACGCCTCGTGCAGGAAGTGGCGGACGCGCTCGACTACGCGCATCGGCACGACGTCGTGCACCGCGATATCAAGCCGGAGAATATCCTCCTGCACGAGGGTCACGCGCTCGTTGCCGACTTCGGGATCGGAAAGGCAATTATTGCTGCAGCGGCGAGTGGTGCAACGACGTTGACACAGGTTGGCGTCACCGTCGGAACGCCCGCGTACATGAGTCCCGAGCAGGCCGCGGGTGACGAAATCGACGGGCGCAGCGATCTCTTCGCATTGGGTTGCGTGCTGTACGAGATGTTGACAGGCGAGCCGGCCTTCACGGGTTCGACTGTTCAGGCTGTCATCGCAAAGCGTTTTCATTACTCCCCTCCATCAGCGAGCGCGACACGACCGACAGTGCCGCCTGGCGTCAGTCATACGATAGAGCGCCTGTTGGAGAGAGATCCGACGGCGCGTATATCAAGCGGGGCGCTGGTCGTTGCGGCGCTGCGTGAACATGATACATCGCCGATGGCACGCACTCCGCGGCACGCCGAACAGTCGGTGGCGGTTCTTCCATTCGCCAGCATGAGCGCGAGCGTCGACGACGATTATTTCGCCGACGGCATCACGGAAGAGATCATCAATCTGCTCGCACAGATCCAGGGCTTGCGTGTTGCCGCGCGTACTTCGTGCTTTGCCTTCAAGGGAAGGAACGAGGACCTCCGTATGGTCGGAGAGAAGCTGGGCGTACAGCACGTCCTCGAGGGAAGTGTGCGCAAGGCGGGGCCACATGTGCGGATCACGGCGCAGCTCATCAACGCGGCCGACGGGTACCATGTCTGGTCGGAGCGCTACGACCGCGATCTCGTCGACATCTTCGCACTGCAGGACGACATCGCCAACTCCATCGCGACGAAGCTGCGACTGTCGCTGCTTGAGGGACCCGATCGCGGGGTCGCACGCCCCGGGCTGCGCAACGTGGAAGCGTATGAGCTCCTGCTCAAAGGACGCGTGCTGCTCAGGCAGCGCGGGCCCGCGACTCTCGATGCCCTCGCTTGCTTTCAGCGCGCCGTGGCGCTCGACCCCGAGTTGGTAGAAGCACATGCATTGCTGGCCGACGCATACCGGCTCATCTGGATCTACGGTATGGCGCCAGCGAGCGAAACGATACCGCAGGCGCGCGCGGCAATCGCATGCGCACTCGCCCTGGACTCCGATGATCCACAGGCACTGTCGACACTCTCCAACATCGCCAGCTCATACGATCTGGACGTCGAGCGATGCCTCGCACTCGCCGATCGCGTTTTTGTCCGCGAGCCACTACGCGTGGAGACGCTGTGCGAGCGTGGTTTCGTCGTGGCGCTGCGCAGAGATTCGTCGCCGGAGTCACTGGCAGAAGCTCTGCACTGCATACGCACCGCAAGGGACGCCGATCCGCTCAATGCCTGGGCGGCTGCGATTGAATCCATGTCGCTCGCATGCATCGAGAATTATGACAATGCAGTTCGCGAGGCGCGACATGCCGTCGCGCTCGATCCGCTCGCGTTCACCGGGCGGTGGGCACTGGTGTGGACCCTTGCCGCTATTGGAAAAGACGATGAGGCAATCGCCGCGGCCACTGACGCGCTGCTCATGTCGGGACGCCATCCGCGCATCCTAGCGGACGTCGCTGCGATCCACGCCCGCCGCGGAGAAACGGGTGCCGCGTTGGAGATCTTCGAGGAGCTGCGTGGCCGCATTGCCGCGGGATTCGTCGAGCACTCGGTGCTGGGAGCGGTGGCAGCGTCTTCCGGACTCATGGCCGAAGCCCGCGCACTCGTTGCGCGTGGGATCGCGGAGCACGAGGTGTTCTGGCAGTTCGCGAAATCTCCAGCGTGGGCGCCCTTCCGTGCCGACGCGGAGGGGGCGGCGATGCTGCACGCGCGCTCGTTCTAGGCCATCTTGGATCCCACGCTCGACATCGAAAGACTGGGCTCCGCGCTTGCCGACTGTACGCGGTGCGCGCCGGACAATGGACAGCTCATTTTCAGCTACATCACGCCACGCTGATTACATGACGCCTCGCACCCGCATCTTCATAACCGCGATCATCGCCATCGTCGCATTCGACGCACTCGCGTCGATCGCGTCCCGCACGACCGGAACTCCATACTTCTGGGCAACCTTCGGATCGTGGATCCTGTACACCGGCATCGGTTACTTCGCCGGTCGCGCGATTCCGGAATCGCCCATACGCACGGCAGCAATCACCGGCCTCGTGGCAGGAATCGCCGATGCATCACTCGGCTGGTTGACATCGTGGGCCATCGGGCCTGGTAAGGTCGCGGGTGGAATCACCCCTGTACAATGGTTATTCACGGCAATCTTCGTCACCGCTCTGGCCACCGGGTTCACGGCACTCGGCGGTGTCATCGCGCGGTCGAACCGTGGACCACGGTTACGGTAACTCGAAATCGACCAACCGATCTCGCGCCACACCCCGGCAACTCGTATAATCTGAACGAGTCCCTCTCTCGTTCCACGCAGCACTCCAACATTCCGTAAATGCGCGTCTTCCCCCGCTCAATCTCGACGTCGGCCACCATTGCCTCGCTCGCGACCGCTGCCCTGTTCGCGCTCGTACCACTCGCAGCCCACGCACAACGCGCTGCAAGGCCCAGAACCGCGCAGCCGCGCCAGGCCGAGGATCCACGCAACTCGCAGACGGAAAAGCCGCCGCTCCACGCCACTCACTGGCTCGCAATTACCGGCAAGCCGCTCTCCGCAACCGCCGGCGCACTGATCTTCGCCCAGGGCGGCAATGCAGTCGACGCCGCGGCCGCGATGCTCGCCGCAGGTTGCACGATGTGGGACACGCTGTCGTGCGGCGGCGAGACTCAGGCGCTCATCTACAACCCGCACACAAGAAAGGTCATCGGCATCGACGCACTCGGCGTCGCACCCACCGGTGCAACCGCGGAATACTATCACTCGAAAGGTTATCGGTTCCCACCGGAGTACGGCCCGCTCGCCGCGGTGACGCCCGGCACCGTTGGCGGACTGCTGACCATGCTCGCCGAATATGGAAAGCTGTCGCTCAAGCAGGTTCTGGCACCCGCTATCCAGATGGCAGACGGCTATGCGATGGAAGCGCAGCTGTCGAACACGATCGAGCACTATCGCGACACCATAATGCAGTGGAAGTATTCCACCGCCGTGCTTCTCCCGCATGCCGGCACCGCGCATCCCGCGCCCCAGCCCGGTGAGATCTTCAGACAGAAAGACCTCGCCGCCACGTGGCGCAAGCTCGTCGATACGGAACAGCAAGCGCTGAAGCAGGGCAAGACGCGCAAGCAGGCGATCTATGCAGCGTACGATCGTTTCTACAAGGGCGATATAGCACAGGAGATGGTGCGCGGCGTCCGCGAGGAAGGCGGACTCTTCACGATGCAGGACCTTGCAAACTGGAAGGTGCATATCGAAGAGCCGCTGCACACGAACTACAAGGGCATCGAGGTATACAAGCTTCCGATCTGGCAGCAGGGCCCCGCGTTGCTCCAGTCGCTCAACATGCTCGAGAATACCGACGTCAAGAGCATGGGTTACAACTCGCCCAGGTACATCAACACGCTGTACCAGACGATGAGTCTCGCATTCGCGGATCGCGATTTCTATTACGGCGATCCGTACTTCCCTCCTGAAGAACCTGTGAAGGGGTTGATGTCCAAGGCGTACGCCAAGGCGCGCTTCGCGGAGATCGATACGGCGAAGAACAACCCGAACGTCAAGCCGGGCGATCCGTATCCGTACCAGGGCGGCACGAATCCGTTCAAGGCCTTGTTGGCGCAGTGGAACCCGGCCGACTTCGCGCCGGCGAAGATGCAACCGCGGAGCGGTCAGCAGGACAAGACGCCTACGAAGGCGGACACGACCACTGAGAGCATCGCGAAAGCGTCCGGTGGTGCGATGGAATTCCTTCCCGACAATGCGACGCGTGCGGACTCGGCATTTACCAAGGACTTCTACGCAGGCACCACATCCATCGAAGCATCCGATGCTGAAGGCTGGGTCGTTTCGGTGACGCCAAGCGGCGGTTGGGTACCAGCGGTGATCGCAGGACGCACCGGAATTGGTCTGAGCGAGCGCGCACAGAGCTTCGTCACCGATGCGAAGGACGGACCGTTCAACGTGATCGAGCCCGGCAAGCGGCCACGCGTGACTCTCACACCGACGCTGGCGCTCAAGAACGGGGCTCCGTATCTGGCGTTCGCGGTGCAGGGTGGCGATTCGCAGGATCAGAATCTGCTGCAGTTCTTTCTCAACGTCGTCGAATTCGGAATGACCGTGCAGCAGGCGACCGAAGCGCCGAATTTCAACAGCTATCAGATGCGGTCGTCGTTCGGCATGCACGAGCTGGAGCCTGGGAGAATGCTGGTTGCCACGTCGCTTCCCGACTC
>DATNCZ010000098.1:0-2217 GCA_035553335.1 Gemmatimonadaceae bacterium | reverse complement strand
CCGCTTCTTCCGGGCTCATCACACCGAGCCCGACCGTGCGGCCGACCCATATGCCGTTGTTCGTGAGAAGCTTCTCGACGTCATCCAGCACCTTGTCGAATCCGGCAAGAAAGCTTCTCGCATTGTCGGTCCAGCCGTCCGGAATGTCCGCCATCAGACCGCCGACGCGCGTGAGCGACGTCGTGAGACGCGCACCGGTCCACGCTTCGAGCAGCTGATAGATCAGCTCGCGCTGGTGGAACGACCAGAGGAACGGTGTGTACGCGCCGATATCGATCGACGTGGTACCGAGCCACACGAGGTGCGACATGATGCGCGAGAGCTCGCACGCGATCACGCGAAGCACCTTGCAGCGCTCGGTTATCGTGATGCCGAACAGCCGCTCCGCACCGAGCGCCATTGCAACGTTGTTGCCCGGCGCATTGAGGTAGTCCTCGCGATCGGTCCACGGGATTATCTGATTGTACTGACGATACTCGCCGGTCTTCTCGAAGCCGCAGTGCAGGTAGCCGATGTGTGGAATGCAGCGCACGACAGTCTCGCCGTCCAGCTCGAGCACCAGCCGGAGCACACCGTGGGTCGCCGGATGCTGTGGACCCAGGTTGATGAGCATGTGCTCACCGTCGAGCGCGGGCTCGAGCGCGAGTGGCTCGGGGATCCCAATCGATACGCCGCCGTCGTTTGTCACGAGCGGAACGCGCTGTGGCTTGCCCGATCGATCGAGGCCGCTTGTCGAGAGCTCGACTTCTATTGTTCTTGTCTTGGTCGCCATGATTCTTACTCTCCCGTCCTTTCACCAGACGCGAGCCGGCGGCGCATGTCGTCCGGGATCTCGCTGAATGCCTCGGCGACAGTCAGCTCTTCCATCGAATAACGTGATTCGGGATTCGCTGCGAGTGCCTGACGCAGCTGCTCGGACCGGCTGAAGCGACCGCGGAGCGGGAAATCCTTGCGCAGAGGATAGCCTTCCTTGTACTGCTCCCACATCAGCAGCCGGCGCAGATCCGGGTGCCCGATGAACTTGATGCCGAACATGTCGTAGCATTCGCGCTCGAGCCAGTCGGCGCAGCGGTAGATACTCCAGACGCTGTCGACTTCGAGCGGTGCGTCCTTGGGCAGCTCTGTCTTGATGCGGAGAAAGCGGCGATACGGAAGCGAGCGAAGATGCCAGACCACTTCCATCGGAACTTCGGTCTCTCTGTATTCGACGGCCGTGACGTCAGCCAGGTAGTCGTACTGCTGTGACGGATCGTCGTGCAACCAGCGAATGATCTCACCGGCCCGGCCGCGGGCGACGAAGACTGTCGTCTCGCCCCAGCCGACCGAGACGCGCAGGATTGCGTCTCCGAACTGCTGCTTCAACGCCTCGGCTGACGGATTGGGATCTCCGCCACGGTGCGGCAAATTCCTTGGCGTTGTTGCCGGCTTGGCGTTCGTGAGCGCGCTGCCAACGGATACGACGTCAAACGATTCAGTTAGTTCGGTTAGTCCGGTCACGGCGTTGAACGCGTCTGATTGATCGAGTTGCCGAACGGCTCCGAAATCTCGTCGATCGCCGGCGGCGGAATGTACAGCTGAGTCGTAGGATCGGGTTCCATCTCGTCCCGCAGCACGCGGTCCGACATGCGCTCGCTCATGACTTTCTTCTGGAGCATCTGGATCCCGTACAGCAATCCTTCGGGACGCGGCGGGCAACCAGGTACGTAGACATCGACCGGGATGATCGTGTCGATCCCCTGGACCACTGCGTAATTGTCGAACATGTTGCCGGTGGATGCGCACGCACCCATCGCGATCGCCCACTTGGGCTGCGCCATCTGCTGCCAGATGCGCCGGATGATCGGCGCCAGCTTGAACGGGACTCGGCCCGCGCAGATCAGAACGTCGGACTGGCGCGGCGAGAACGACATGCGCTCCATGCCGAACCGTGCGAGATCGAAGTCGGCGGCGGCTGTCGCCATGAACTCGATCGCGCAGCATGCGGTCCCGAACGGCATCGGCCAGAGCGAGTTCGCCCGGCCCCAATTGACGAGGAAATCGAGCCGCGTTGTGACCCAGCCGTCCTGCGACTGGGGATCGTACTCGACGCGCTTGAGCGCCGAATCCGGGCGAGCGGTCAATCCCATCTGAGTGCTCCTTTCTTCCACACGTACACGAAGCCGACGACGAGGATTGCCATGAATATGAGCATCTCGCCGAGGCCGAAGAACGACGTCG
>DATNCZ010000097.1:0-5949 GCA_035553335.1 Gemmatimonadaceae bacterium | reverse complement strand
AAATGAGAAGCATGGATTCGCCCGACTCTACGCAGTCGAGCTGAGCGACGCGGCCCCGAAGGGGGTTGGCGTCATACAGAAGCGCAGAGCGGCGATCATGCGATTCGCGGATACGCTGAACCTCGCCGTCGTTGCAGGATCCGACAATCACGGTTACGGCAGCACTGCCGCAGGCTGGAGCGTGATGCAGATTCCAGACTGGCGTGCGATGAACTCGAGCCAACTCGATTCGGCGATTCAGCGCGGAATCAGGATCGAGCGGCGCCACGCAGTGCGCGTTTACGTACGCGACTCTCCGGATCCCGGCTCGTCCACTCTCGCAACCGTATTCACGGCTCCACTGGTTATCTGGCGCGTACTCGTCGATCTCGACTGGGCGGAGCGTATTTCATGGCTCGGCTGGATCGTGCTTATCGCTTCGATTGCAACCATGCTGAGCTCGCGCGCGGCTCTCGACACGATTCCACCTGCAGCACGCAGGAACCCCGAGAAGACCTGAACGGGATCCCTCGCTTCGAGGCGATCCATCTCACCGAGTGATGTCAGGATCTCGCGACGCATCTTGAGGGCGATTGGTGCGACAACGAGCAGCGCATTGAAGCGCGCATCGTAGCGAGCGCCGAGTCCTTCGATGAGCGCAGCGGTGCGCGCGAAGTACACCATGTCTGGTGGGAGAATCACTGGGAAGTCGTACAGCGTTTCGAGCACCTGATCGGCCAGCAGCTCACGCTCGACGAACTCGATTCGCTCCTGTGCGGTGGTGCGCTCGAACGCGACGCCGAGCAGAGTTTCCACGAGTCGCACGATGACGTGCCGGTCGACACCTTCCTGTACCAGGCCGAGTGCGTAGAAGCCATCGACGACGCCTGACGCGTCCTTCTTGATTGCGGCGAAGACGGTGCGCACCAGCGCGACGCGCGTCGATTGCGGAACGTCGACGACGAGTCCGAAGTCGAGCAGGACGATGCGTCCGTCATCGCCCCACAGAAGATTTCCCGGGTGCGGATCCGCGTGAAAAAAGCCGTCGACCAGCATCATCTGCACGTACAGCTCCATCACCGTGCGCACCAGATACTCGGTATCGACCTTGCCGCTCGCGATCAGCGGTGCAAGTGCGTCGATGCGCGTTCCGGCCATGTACTCGAGCACGAGGGTGCGTTGCCGCGTCATCTCGGCGAACACGATCGGCACGGCGACCTTGGGATTGAACGCGAAGTTGGTACGAATGCGCTCGGCGTATTCGCCTTCCTTGCGGAAGTCCATCTCGTCACCGATTCTGCGCGCGAATTCCGCGAGTATGGCGCGCAGCCCGAGCACGTGCGGATTGGGGAAGAAGCGCTCCGCGCACCGAAGGATGAAGTCGGACGCCTTGACGTCGGACGCGACGGTTCGTTCGATGCGTGGACGCAGCACCTTCACCACGACGTCGACGCCGAGATAGCGTGCGCGATGGACCTGGCCAAGCGATGCGGAGGCGAGCGGAACGCGATGCCAGTCGGTGAAGATATCGGTTGCCGGACGCCCATAGCTTTCGAGAATTACCTGCTCTATCTGCTCGACCGGAACGGGCGGAACGCGGTCGGTCAGCGTGCTGACAGCGCTCAGATATGGCTCGGGCAGCAGATCCGCGCGGCCGGCGAAGATCTGGCCGATCTTTACGAAGCTGGGCCCGAGTTTCGCAATCGTCGCGACGAGGCGCTCGGCGCGGCGCGCATGAAACGACCTGCTGCGCTTCGCCGGCAGGCCGATCACGATCCAGCGCCGGACATCGCGCCGGAACGAAAGGATGAATGGAAGCACGCGCGAGAGCACGTACAGCGTGCGCATATATTTCTATGGTTCAGGTAGCATCGGGAAGACGCATCCGCCTTCGGGACAAACTAGCGATGGGAACGGCCCAGCACACGCACGATCAGTACGATAGCGGGCACACGCATGGCCATGGGCACGGCCACGGCGACCATGAACACTCCCACGGGGTCGTGGACCCGTCCATCGCCAGCTCCGAGCGCGGGCTGTGGGCTGTCAAGTGGTCCGGGATTCTCCTGCTGGCAATCAGCATCGTGGAGCTCGCCGTAGTCGCGATGTCGCATAGTACCGCGTTGCTCGCCGACATGATCCACAATTTCGGCGACTTCGCGACCGTCGTCCCGCTCTGGGTCGCGTTCGCGCTGATGCGTCGAGAGCCGGGCCGGGGCTTCTCGTTCGGCTACGGACGCGTGGAGGACCTGGCCGGTGTGCTGGTGGTGGCGGTGCTGTTCATGAATGCCTTGTTCGCGGGTTACGAGACGATCTCCCGCATCGTGAATCCGCAACCCATCGGCCACCTGGCAATCGTCGCTATCGCGTCGATCGTGAGCTTCGTCGGTAACGAGAGCGTCGCGATAATTCGGATCAAGGTCGGTCGCGAGATCGCAAGCGCCGCACTCATCGCCGATGGCCATCACGCCCGCGCTGATGCCTGGACTGCGCTCGCCGTTCTGGCCGGTGCAACCGGCGTCTATCTCGGATTCCCGATCGCCGATCCAATTGCAGGCGTCGTGATCACGATCGCCATTTTCGGAATCGTGTGGACGAGTGCCAAGACGATCTTCACGCGCATACTCGACGGTGTCGATCCCGAGACGCTGGACCAGCTTCGCGCCGCGGCTCTGGAAGTGAGCGGAGTGAAGGACATCACCGATCTGCGGGCGCGATGGATGGGGCATCAGCTGTATGCGGAAGCGAGCGTCGTCGTTGCGTCATCGTTGAGTGTGGGCGAGGCGCATACGATTGCCGCCGCGGTCGAGCATCAGCTCGTTCATCACGTACCACATGTGAGTAACGCTCTGATTCACGTCTGTCCGGCAGGGAATGCGGGGGCGGAGTTTCACGCGGTGGATCCGGAATGCGGGGATTGCGACAAGACCGAGCAGCCTGATCTGACAGTCGCCACACACCCGGCACCGGTCCGGCGGGTCTGACAGCCTTCAGGGATCACTTAGATACGCCGGCGCAATATCTCGCCGAGCACGCGCGTCGCATTGGTAATGACGGTTTCGTCGGATCCGCCGAAGCCGAGCAGCAATCCGGTCTGAGACGCATCGGCTGCATAGCAGGTCGACAGCGCGGCCCCTGAAAGTCCTCGCGCGATCATGCGTCGAACGACATCACGATCGTCGACACCGTCTTGCAGCAGTGTCGAGATGTGCAGGCCGGCGTCGGCGTTGTAGATCGTGAGATGATCGGCGCAGTGTGCAGCGAGCCCTTCCAGCAGTGCGGCGCGCCGGCTCAGATACAGTGCGCGCATGCGACGAAGATGCCGGGCGAAGTGGCCCTCGCGTATGAAATCCGTGAGCGCCAGCTGATAGAGGGTCGGGGAAAATATGTCGAGCGCCTCGCGCGCAGCGAGGAACTCCTCCCGGAGCGATGGCGGAACCACGATGTAGCCAACACGAATCGACGGAAACAGCACCTTGCTGAAGGTGCCTATATAGATCACACGCTCGTGTGCGTCCATTCCCTGCAGCGCACCCAACGGACGGCTCACATACCGGAACTCGCTGTCATAATCGTCTTCGAGAATCCACGCGGAATGTCGCGTAGCCCACTCGATGAGCTCCAGGCGGCGCGTTGCAGTCATCGCCATTCCCATGGGATACTGATGCGACGGCGTAACGTACGCCGCGCGTACTTTCGATCCAAGTGCGTTCAGCGAGTCTGTCTGAATACCTTCATGATCGATCGGAACCGGCGCGATGACCGCTCCGCGTGTTCCGAGGGCGGAACGCGCACCGGGATATCCCGGCTCCTCCATCGCTACGATGTCGCCGCGACCGAGCAGCGCCGCCGCGCAGATGCACAACGCTGCTTGCGAGCCGGAGACGATGAGCACCTGCTCGGCCTCGCATCGCACCGCGCGTGCGGTGCGCAGGTGCTCTGCTACCGCGGCCCTGAATGACGCTACGCCGGCGGGATCACCGTACGCCATCCGGGCCGGCGTGAGCGCTCTCGCGTGTCGAGCGACCAGCCGCGACCAGATAGTGTGCGGGAACTGATCGAGCGCGGGCAGACTGACCCGAAACGGACGAAAGCCGCCATCATCCCGGTAATGTGGCAGCGGATCGGACAGATGCCGGGTCCGCGCGGTCCGCGATGGCGAGTGTTTCGTGGATCGCCGGGACTGCGGCGGGGATGGGGAGCGGAGCGCATCATCCGGCACCGACACGCTCACGAAGGTTCCGGATCCGATGCGTCCCTCGAGATACCCTTCGTGCAGCAGTTGATCGTAGGCCGTGAGCACTGGCAGCCGCGACACGCCAATGTCCGTCGCGAGTGCGCGTGTGGAAGGTACGCGTTGTCCCGCGCGGAGCAGCCCTGCAAGGATGGCATTCCGAATCCCGTCGTAGATCTGCTGCTGGAGGGGAATCCCCAATTCCCGATCGATGGGCAGGAGCGACAGGATCTCCGGGCTCGCGGTGGTTTTCACGTCCGGATGGTCGCCAAAGTGGTCATGCCAAAAAGATAACAAATGGCGCTGGTGGGAAGGCCAGTGCCTGGCAATCATCCATCAATGACGACCGCCCCTGAATTCGCCCCGCCGACGATTGCTAAGGGTCACGCGAGACAGGTGTCGATGGGAACAGGCATACTCGGCGGACGAGGGCAGGACGTGGGGAACGAACTGGATAATGGATTTCACACGTGAGCGAAACAGTGAGCATGCTGAGATATTTGCGCTGCTGTAGTCTGCTCGTGATGTTGCTGCCATCACGCATGCTGGCTCAGGCCGGTTCCGATAGCATTCGCCAGTCTCTCAGCGACGCGTGGTGGACGGGGCCCGTTGCGGCAGCCGGCGCTGGAACCTTACCGCCAAGCCACCTCCTGTTCGAGCCGTACTTCTACGATGTGCGCACACCACACACGAACAGCTTGGGATCGAGTGCATACATCGTGTACGGACTCGCGGATCGAATTGCGCTCGGATTCATTCCCGTCATCGGCTACAACAAGCAGAGCAGCAGCTCGAGCGATGGGAAGAGCAGCTCGCGTGTCGGGTTGGGCGACGTCAGCCTGCTCGCGCAGTACCGGCTCACACAGTTTCATGAAGGAAGCTGGATCCCGACCATTTCCGCCCTGGTCGAGGAGACATTTCCCACGGGCAAGTACGATCGACTGGGAGACCGGCCGAGCGATGGGTTGGGCCAGGGAGCGTACACGACGACGTTGTCGATCTACTCGCAGACGTATTTCTGGATGCCGAATGGCCGGATACTGCGGACGCGACTGGATCTGTCGCAGGCGTTCTCGAATGCTGCGGCTGTGCGAGACGTGAGCGTGTACGGTACGGCGGCTGGGTTTCGCGGACATGCGAAACCAGGAGGTTCGTTCTTCGCAGATGCATCAGTGGAGTACAGCCTGACGACGAGGTGGGTGTTGGCACTGGACGTCAACTACGGACAGCGTGCCGGTACGAGAGTCAGTGGATATGACGTTTTGAATTCAGTCGACGGACAGAGCTCGCAAGGCTTCACCATGAGCTCGGGGTGGAGTGACGCAATCGGGTTCATACCGGCCGTGGAGTACAACTGGACTCCGAATCTGGGAGTGATCTTCGGAGTGCGCAGGATCATGCCGGGCAGGAATTCGTCCGGGTCAGTAACGCCAGTGATGGCGATAAACTTCGTGCGCTAGGTGCGTACCGTCGGGTCATCGTCACTTCACGGCCCGCACGGATAGGAATATCCCCTGACGGAATAAATCGGCGGCCACCGAGGTCTTTATGTAATCGCAACTCTCAACCAAAAGACCCATGGCCATCATAAATGATCGTGTTCGAGACGATGTCGCGTCAACCGACTCTCGAGAGGAATCCGACCCAGTCAACCAGGAGCAGTATTCGGACGGGGTGGACCGTCGTCACTTTCTCAGCTGCATGGCGTGGGCGGGAACAGGCATGTTGTGGACGTT
>DATNCZ010000096.1:0-4468 GCA_035553335.1 Gemmatimonadaceae bacterium | reverse complement strand
TTCCAGGCATTCGGCGAGCTGTCGCTCAGCCCCGTCGGATTGAGCTCGATGACCAAGCTCGCCCCGCGACGCTTTGTCGGTCAGATGATGGGCATCTGGTTCCTGGCCGATGCGCTCGGCAACCTCGTTGCCGGGCTGGTCGGCGGTCACGTGAATCCGAACAATCTCAACGAGATGCCGCTGCTGTTCAGGAATACAGCGATCGCGCTCTTCATCGCCGCCGCGGTCTGTGCCGCGCTGGTCATTCCGATCCGGAAGATGATGGAAGAGAAGACGCCAGCGTAACGCGCGATCCCGGCCGGATCAGGGCCAGTTGTAAACCGAGTTCGGGATCGCCCGCTCGCGACTGGTCTGAACGTCGCCGGGCTCGTGCCAGAACCAGCGCGTGAAGTCGTGATTCGTGAAGCGGATCTCGAACTTTGAATCGCCACGGTCGTTCAGCGGGAGGGCGAAATCAACGCGCCATGTTCGCCGCGACCGCGGTGGCAACGCGGCGAGCAGTCCGACGCCGACAGCATATTTGACGTTCGTGTTGACACCGAACGGCGCGTCGCCGGCCCACAAACGTCCCGCGTCCATCCAGACCGCGCCGGCGAGACCGGCGAACTGACGAACGTGCCCCAGGCGGTAACGGTCCTCCAATCGCATTACGACGCGCTGCCCGCCGCCGAGATCCGACGAGCCGTAGCCTCGCATTCCGCCGTCACGGTCGGCAAGTGAGAGCTGAAACGGGACCCGCTGGCGCGAACCACCGCTGTACTCCACATCGAAGATCGACGTGTGCTTGGCCGACGGATGCGCGTACCAGGCCGCCCTTCCGCTCGCAAGCACACCATCGAACCGGTGCGTGTCGAGATTGCGACGGCGCTCGCCCATGAACTCGATACCTGCAAAAGACTGCGGCGTCCCGTGCCCGTAATAGAGATCGGTCGACATGAAATAGTCCCGCTCGTCCTTGGGAGTCATCTTGAATCCGCGTCCGAACAGCATGGCCAGCTGCATCCCGGTGCGCATGTCCTGTGTCCCCTCGACTGCGTCGAAGGCTCTCACCTGCAAGAAACTGGAATTGCGAAAGCCCAGCAGCAGATTGACGCGGTTGGTCCGATGCTCGCCATAACGCCCGATGAGTGCGGTGCTCGTATCGGGCACAACCGTGTTGAGCACTAGCACCGGCATGCGGCCCGTCCGCTCACGTTCCTTGGAAACAGTCGCTCCTACCAGGAAAACGTGGCGCACGAGGCCGAACGCCAGAACTCCGCCGATGTCGGCGTACGCACGCGTGAACGGAAGCGCAGCGTTGGGGTCCTGCCCTCGGAGAAAATATCTGTAACCCGTGGAAGAACCGGCCGACACACGCCATGACGTGCGTTGCAGATCAGTGAGGAATGGATGCGTTATGAGTGCATCCCAGGTCCCACCGATCTCGTTTCGCGTTCCCTGAAGCGAAAGCTGATATGGCCTGCCGAACAACTGATATTCCACAACGCGCGCCTTGTAGATGTCGCGGTAGAATCGACTCTTCTCCCACGCTCCCGTTGCAGACAGCGCCGCGCCCGACAGATTCTCCTCACCAAAACGCACCGAGCGAATGACAGGCGATTTGGACGTGATGGTGCCATCGAGCACGAGCGAAACTTCGTCGAACGTGACCACGTCGATGTTCACGCCACCGGTGCCGTCAGGAGTCACCAGCAGATTCGCGTCGGCGATGAACGGCTGCGCTCGCAGTATGCGCTCGGCTTCGTGCAAACGCCGATCCTCACACGCATCGCCCACGCGGATCGGCAGGAAGCGGCTTATTACCTCGGATCGCGTCGTGGCATGCAGCTTCGTGGCCAGTCGCGCGATGCGGGCAGTGACATTGGTGCCACCCGTCTCAAATGGCGGATAGGCATGGATTTCGATCGCCGTTATGGGTTCACCGTGACAGAGCAGTTGGGCTGGCGCCACATTCCCGGACGCCGTACTGGAAGTCTCCGTGCTGGCAGGCACAGTGCTCGTCTGCGCCGCACTGACGGGATTCTCCCCTTGCCCGCCGGCCGCCGCAGAGCAGATTCCGAGAAGGGTGCCAATCGACGCCATCTTCCAAGCCCAGAGCTGTGTCATTCCGTCCTATTGTAGCGGTTAGCGCCGCAGTCCGCAGCGAGCGCGAAGTACCGTTTGCGTATTTGAGAACGACCTACCTCACGGCCCTGGAGAACGCACGGCTCGTACCATTCGTTGCCGCCCCTCTGCACGACCCAACTGCCGCGGAAGATCTCATGGAGCACGTAGACGCCCTGGTGCTGACCGGTGGCGCCGACCTCAACCCTGCGCTGTACGATGCGCCCCGGCATCCCATGCTCGGCGCCGTGTCCGACATCAGAGATCACTGGGAGATTGCGCTGGTCAACGCCGCGAAGCGACGCGGAACCCCGCTGCTCGCCATTTGCCGGGGCGCGCAGCTGCTCAACGTCGCGCTTGGCGGCTCGCTGTTCCAGGATCTTCCAAGCCAGCATCCGAGCGATATCAACCACGATCCCGATCGGCCACGCACCTCGCGCACGCATTCCGTCGAAATTCAGACCGAATCGCGACTCGCACGCGCGATCGGGCTCACGAGCCTGGACGTCAATTCCGTACATCATCAGTCGATCGAGCGCGTCGCGGACGAGCTTCGCGTGGTCGCAGTCGCACCAGACGGAGTGATCGAGGGCGTCGAGTCGGCCGCAGATTCACCCTGGTGGTGCGTCGGAGTGCAATGGCACCCGGAAGACCTCATCGGCACCGACGAGTCCTGGGACCGCGATATTTTCAGCGCATTCGCCAGAGTGATCGGTAAACGATGATCGGTACATCGTGACGCTCCGATCGCTGCACATCGACGCTGGCCGCAGTTGGCGTGGCGGCCAGCGCCAGGTATTTCTACTGGCTACGTCGCTGCGCTCGCACGGACGCGAGCCGCTCGTGGTGGGCGTCGGCGGCTCTCCGCTGCTCGAACGGCTCCAGGCGGCAGGGATCGCCACGGCTTCGGTCCCCATGCGGTCGGATTGGGATCTACGCTCCGCCAAACGCCTGCGGTCGATCATTCGCGCGTGGCACCCGGACATCGTTCACGCGCACGATGCGCGAGCACACGCGATCTCGCTGATCGCGCTCGCCGGTGACACGACTCCTCTCGTCGTCACGCGGCGCGTTACGTTCCCGCTCAAGTCGGTACGGGTGAAATACGGCCTGCGCGTCACGCGTTTCATCGCCATATCGAATGCGGTGAAGACGGCAATGGTGCGCTCCGGTGTCGATGCGCATCGAATCGTCGTAGTGCACTCCGGTGTCCCGACGCCGTCCGCTCCGTCACCGCGAGACTGGCGCAACGAGCTCGGCTGGCCTCGCGACACGGTGCTTGCCGGCGTCGTGGGCGCGATGACGGCTGAAAAGGGGGTCGATTCGCTGCGGCACGTTGGCAGCTGGCTCAGCGAGAACGCGATCGGCCGGACGCGCGTCATTCTACTCGGCGGCACGGCAAAGGGACCCGTCAAACTGGGCCCGTTGCGAGCCCACCAGGCTGGCTTCGTCTCGGAAATCCACAATGGGATGGCCGGCCTCGACATCCTGTGGCACCCAGCCGCCGAGGAGGGGCTTGGAACGGTCCTCATCGATTCTCTGGCCCTCAAGGTTCCGCCGGTGGCGTTCGATGTCGGTGGAATCTCCGAGATTGTGGAAAACGGAAAAAACGGACTTCTTGTCCCCTTAGGGGATTTCAGAGCCTTTGCCGCGGCGCATGAGTCACTGCTGGAAGCGGATTTGCGGAGCCGCTTGGCGGCCGATGGGCCAGCTCGTGCGGCGCTGTTCAGCGTGGACGGAATGACCCAAGGCGTGGAACGGGTGTACCAACAGATCCTTACTGCCTAACTTGAACGACATGCTTCACATCTGCATTCCTACCTATAACGAAGGCCCGACCGTGGGAGTTCTGCTCTGGCGCATCCGCAAGGTGTTCCAGGAGTATTCCCGCGAGTACGAAGTCATCGTTTACGACGATGGAAGCACCGACGACACGGCGGCAACGCTGGAGCCGTACTGCAAGGTCCTTCCACTCACGGTTCTGCATGGCGCCAAGAGGGAGGGCTTCGGTCACGCCCTGGGCGCACTGTGCGCCGATGTTTCGCGCCGGACCAAGTACCCGCGACGCGACGCGATGGTGGTGATGCAGGCGGATTTTACGGACCAGCCCGAGTCACTTCCCGAACTGCTCAAGAGGTTCGAGGGCGGCGCCGACATCGTAACCACCGAGCGCGCACAGCAGAGCATGCCGGTAGCTGTACGCAGGCTTGCCAAATTCGGTCCGTGGATGATGCGCCCGTTCGTTTCGGCCAGGGACGTAGCCGACCGTTCGCGTCGTTCAAGATGTATCGCATCTCGCTGTTGCGCGATTACGCCAAGTCGTCGGGCGACATTCCACTCGTCACGAGTGATGGATGGGCGGCGA
>DATNCZ010000095.1:0-6073 GCA_035553335.1 Gemmatimonadaceae bacterium | reverse complement strand
TCAGAAGGTTGGGGATTCGACTTCCTCCGGGCGCACTGGATACGGTAGCCATGCGATAGTGTGATCGAACGCCATGACTCATTCGAGCCATGGCGTTTTTCATAGCGTTCTCCGCGATCAGCTTCTGCGCCGCCGTAAGCGCGTCCTTCGCCGGCACCTTGATGTCCGGCTCCACGCCAACACCCTCCCAATTCGTGTGCGTCACCGGATTGATGGCGCGCGCAATCGGCACGCCGATCATGAAGTGCTCGTCCAGACGATGCCCCGGCACCGTGTGCGCTCCACCAGCAGTGGTCTCGCCGACTATCGTTGCGCGCTCGAGACTCTTGAGATCGTAGGCGAATTCCTCCGCACCGGAGAACGTTCGCTTCGACGTGAGGATGCATACCGGCTTGTCCGCACGGTAGCGCTGTCCGGGAATACTATCCAGCGTCCAGTACGCACGGCCTGCGACCGTATTCGGAATCACCGGACTCGTCGACTGCACCTCGTGTGCTTTGCTCCTCGACACCGCCTGCCCGCCTGCCCGCCTGCCCGCCTGCCAAAGTCGGTGCAGGTACAACTAAGACACAAGACACGAACATCACCCGGTGACACATGTGAACTCCGCTTAAAGTAGTTCAGAGCCGTTCTCAGTACGTCCTTGCATGCCTGTGTCCAACCTCCGATTCATTATCATCGAAACAGCCTGCAGTCCCTGGCGACGCACAAAGAGACGACCGGTGAACGGCCCTCCCGACGCTGTTCCACGTGGACCATACACGATCACCTCGGCATCCAATGGTGAGCGCGACGATACCTGAATTCCAGTGTCCTACGACTCTCGTTCCCCGGCCTCCATTCCTTCGATCAACTCGATCAACCCAACTGCCTCCCACGACTGATTCCTTCGCGACTCCGAGAGCGGCACAAGCACTCCAGCCGCCTGCAGCTGCTCGATAGCCTGATATACCTGCGACCTCGCGCGCCCTGTCGCTGCAGCAGCGACCGCCGCCGAGATCATGGGATTCGCAGGCAGTACGTCGATCACAGACCATGCAGCTGCGTCCGCGCGCGGCGCTGATGGTGACTCGACAAGTTGCTCGCGCCACTTGTCTCTCAATTTCGCGATTGCTATCAGATACTTCTGGCCGAGCTCCGCAGCTCGCGCCGACGACGCTGCGAAGTAATTGATCCACTCACTCACTCCGTCGCCGCGATAGGTAGTGAGACCAGTTATGTATCGCTTCTTCGCTGCGGCCAGCACGATGCTGATCGGCGGCACATACGATGGGGCGATTCCCCGACGACGGAGTACGACCTGAATCAGCGCGCGGCCCGTCCGCCCATTGCCGTCTTCGAATGGATGTATGGTCTCGAACTGCGCATGAACCAGCGCGGCCTGTACCAGTGGCGGCAAGCGATCATCGTTTATCGCTCGGCAGAGGTCCGCAAGCAACCTGGTCACGTCCTCAGGAGGCGGCGGGACAAAGTCCGCTCCGCAGGGATTGTAATCGTTGCCGCCGATCCAGTTTTGCTGAGTGCGTATGTTGCCAGCGACGCGCTTGTTCTCGGCTCGTTCCATCAGCCGCTTGTGAATGGCTGTGATCTGCGCAATCCCGAATTTGCTCGCAGTTGCCGCCTCGTCGATCGCTAGAAGCATTGCGTCGACGTTCGCCAGCACGTCCAGCGCTGTCTGGCTCGTTTTCTGTCCGGAGTCCAGCTTGGCTTCCGCTCGCGCCAGTTCGCGAACGCCCATCTGCATTCCTTCGATCTTGGACGACGCTATCGATTCGGTTCGCAGCAGCAGACGCGCCAAGGGGGCCACGGCTGGCTGCGATCCATCGTTGAGAGACCTTATCGCCTGCTCCGCCTCGGAAACGACCCCGGCGACTCTGCCATCCAGGCTGATGCGCAGCCTGGACAACGCTTCCGGCACAAACGGATCGTAATGGCAAGCCCTTTTGTATTTCGCGGGGGCATAGATGCTTGGATCGTGCTGCCAAGTTCTCTTCAGATAGCGTCCCGGCATGAACCCTCGGCGATGGGCGGCATCCCAGAACAAGACCGTTGCTTATTATGGGATAGGTATTATCCCATAATAAGCAATGGTACAGATTCGCCGCAATCCAGCCTGGTCATTATTTTGGGATATATATTAAGCCAAAATAAGGGTGGATGCTATTCTGGTTTAGGGCCGGTCCGAATTGGGCCGGCCCGCTCTTGATTCCAGCCAGCGAATGCTAGAACGCTCCGACGCCACTCGGCGTGCCGTTGCCGGTGGGGCCATCGTAGCCGCTTACCGCAGTGCAAAGATACGAGCCGCCGCAGCTGCCGTTGCTTCCCGACACCACGTCGTGCAGCGCGGTAAGATGCGAATACGAGTACGATCCATAGTTGACCGAGCTCGCGTTGCCCGCAAGCGCGTATACACTGGCGATGATCGGCGACGCGACGCTCGTCCCTCCAAAGACAAGCCATCCGCCGGGGTGCAGTCGGTAGGTGTCGTAAACCGCAACGCCGGTGTTTGGATCGGCGTCGGCCGAGACGTCGGCAACGGTACGCCGCGCACAACCGGTGTCATTCTGCCAGCTCGGCTTCGCTATGTAGGCGCTGCAGCCGCTTCCGGCGCCGCTCCACACCGTTTCGTGAAATACTCCCGAAGTCCGTGTGAGCGTAGTTCCACCAACTGCGGTGACGTACTGCGAGGCCGCCGGGAATTCGACGCCATAACCGTTGTCACCGGAGCTGACGGTGATAGCGATACCGGGGTGATTGTAGTGCGACTGATCGGTGACTTCGCTCGAGTATTCGCTGCCGCCGTACGAATTCGAGATCGCCGTCGCTCCCAGCTTCGCCGCCTCGTCCACTGCAGCGGAGAGATTGGCGAACGACGCGCTCTTGGCCTCGACCAGCAGGATCTTGCAATTCGGGCAGATCGCGCTGGCCATGTCGAGGTCGAGCGAGATTTCTTCAGCCCACCCGCCGTCGCCACGTGGATAACTCTTGCCGCCAGTCTGGTCGACTTTGCGGAAGCAGCCGTTGGCGGTGGTGCACGCTGTCTCCCCAAACGTGCTGCGGTACACCGCGAGATCGCTCTCGGCGTTGGCGTCGTCGTACGCGTCAACGATCGCGATGGTCTGGCCCGCGCCGCCCGTCCCAAGTCCGTATGCACTCTTCAAATCGGCCGGCCCGTACCCACTTGGTATGCCAGTCGCCAGTGGTTGGCCCTGGTTGTCAACGCGGACCAGCGAATGGCAGCGGGCTTCACCGGGCGCAGCGGAGGGGCAGACCTTTGCGTGAGCGAAGCGCATTGCCATGCCGTTGCTCTCGCCAACGTTGCGCGAGGCATTTGGTGCCGTGACGTTGGGTGAGTCGGGTGCGCACGCAGCGATTGCGGTGATGACGGCAAGCGCCGCGACACGCATACACGTGGAAGGATGGAACGCCATTGGAATTTCTCCGACTAGGGACGAATTCTCTGACCTTCACATGCCCAGCGTAATTCGGGACGACTTCTACGCAAAATGTCTGGCGACTCTGAGCAGGTCAGCGCTGACCCGGCGAAAGTATTATAAGAAACAAGCGTTCACAAGGGCCGCCGCGCTCACGCCCTCGGCAGCTCGAAGATGAACGTGCTCCCCACCCCCAGCTCGCTCTCGACGGTGAGATCACCGCCCATCGCCCGCGCCAGGTCCCGGC
This sequence comes from Gemmatimonadaceae bacterium, assembly GCA_035553335.1. GTDB lineage: Bacteria > Gemmatimonadota > Gemmatimonadetes > Gemmatimonadales > Gemmatimonadaceae > Fen-1247. The sequence goes on along the minus strand of DATNCZ010000095.1, from coordinate 2,392 downwards.
TGATCGCGAGCCCCAGGCCCGTTCCCTCCAGCCGCTGCGACCGCTCGACTTGAACCTGCACGAACGGCTCGAAAATGCTGGTCAGGTTCGCAGGCGGAATGCCGATTCCGGAATCCGTCACCATCACGCGTACTCTGGTGCCGGCCTCGTCGTAGTCCGCGCCGATTCGCACGTGACCGCCGCGGAGTGTGAACTTGATCGCGTTTGTAAGAAGATTGATGAGCACCTGCTGCACCTTTTCCCGATCGGCTCGCGCTACGATCTGCTCCGGGACTGATGACTTGAGCGTCAATCCGGCAGTATTCATCTGCGGATCTACCATCGGAATCACGCTTGCAACGACGTCGGCTAACGGCACGTCCTCCAGCAGGTACTCGACCCGTCCCGCCTCGATCCGCGCCGTGTTGAGAATATCATTGATGAGCCGCAACAGGTGCCGCTGACTCCGATTGACGCGATCCAGCGCGGTGCGCTGCGCCTCCGTCACCGGGCCGTGAATGCCCAGCTCGATGAGCTGAACGTAACCTCCGATGGCGTTGAGCGGTGTGCGCAGCTCGTGACTCATCGTCGTGAGGAATCGCGTCTTGGCCTGGTTCGCTTCATCCGCGATCACGATCGCGCGGTGCATTTCGTCAGTGCGCGCGGCAAGCGTAACGGCCAACGCCTCTGCCTTCCGCCGTGCGTTGAGAAGCTCGTCTTCATACTTCCGGCGCTCGCGCACCTCCATCAACACACAATCGTTCGCGAAGGCGCCGCCGCGCTCCCGTCGCACTGCGTTGACGAGCGTACCCACTTCGGTTCCATCCTGCGCCCGAAACAGCAGAAATATCTCGCTCGCGTTTCCGTGCAGCTTGAGCATCGGAAAGAGATGTGTCTGAACGAAGATGCGGCCCGGAACCGTGAGCAGTGTCTCGAAGCGCTTCCCGTCGAGTTCTCCGGCCGGATAGCCGAGCAGGCTGCAGAGGGTGGCGTTCGCGAGCGTGATCATCCCATCGTCCGTGAACGATACCACGCCACATGGCAGCGTGTTCAGAAGCTCATCCACCGCCCAGCTCCGGAATCGGAAGAGATTTCAAGATGCAACCGCTGCTGATAGATACTCCTCGATGAGCCGAATAGTTTCTTCCGGAGCGCTCATGTGCGGACAGTGTCCCGTGGCCCTCATTGTACGGAGCGTACTGTCGGGAAGTTTGCGATGCACGTACGCTCCAACTTCCTGTGGCGCGATGATGTCTTCGGAGCACTGAAGAATCAGCGACGGTACTCGCACGCTGGCGAGATCTGCGCGATTGTCCGCAAAGAACGTGGCCGCGGCGAATTGTCTCGCGACAATCGGATCGGTCGAACAGAAACTCTCCGTCAACTCGGCTGCGAGCTCCGGACGATCCGGATTCTTCATGATGGCTGGCGCGAGATAATTCGCCCAGCCGATGTAGTTCCTGTCCATTGTCTCGAGCAACCCGTCTATGTCCGAGCGCTCGAAGCCGCCGACATAATCCGGCGCCTCGTTGATGTAGCGTGGCGACGGCCCGATAAGGATGAGATCGGAGAAACGGTCGGGCTCGGCATTCGCCGCGAGCACGCCGATCATAGAGCTCACCGAATGACCAACGAATATCACATCGTGCAGATCCAGTGCGTGACAGATGTCGAGCACATCACGAGCGTAGCCGTCGAGCGTCGAGTAACGCTCGCTGTCGTACGCGGTCATGTCCGATTTGCCCGAGCCCACGTAATCGAACAGAACGATTCGATAGTCGTCCTCGAACGCCGGCGTGACAAAGCGCCACATATTCTGATCGCACCCGAAGCCATGCGCGAACAGCATTGGCTGACTGCCGCGCCCTGAAATCTTCACGTTGTTTCTGGCGATTATGTCCTGCGACATCGTGGTAGGGAAAGAGGATGGGGTCGGCGCGCATGGCGGTCCAGGGGGGGCAGTGACAGTCCGACCGGCAAGTCATAAATTAGCTCCGGATCGGGTGCCGTCAGCCGCTCGCCTGGGTTGCAAGGCGCGCACCATCCGGCACCCAACCACTGGCCGGTTCGACTTCGCAGACATGCCGATAGAAAACATCTCCGATACCGCCCGGTGGGTCGCGGTCTATCGCGCCATGGAATCCGCGCGGCGCGATTCCATCTTCAACGACCCATTCGCGGCTCGACTGGCTGGTGCGCAGGGTACCCGGATCGTCAGCGAGCTCAAGCGCGGCAAGTCGCTCGCGTGGCCCATGATCGTCCGTACCGCCGTGTTCGACGAAATGATCATGGATCGCGTTGCCAACCACGGCGTCGACACGGTCGTGAATCTTGCGGCTGGACTGGACACACGGGCGTGGCGAATGCAACTGCCTCGATCGCTCCGCTGGATCGATGTCGATCTGCCGGCTAT
>DATNCZ010000094.1:0-2764 GCA_035553335.1 Gemmatimonadaceae bacterium | reverse complement strand
CATCGGCTCGGCGCCAGTCGGCCAGGTGGTGTCGGTGCAGTTCCAGCCGGAAGGCCTACAGTTCAATCCCAACCACCTTCCGCAGCTGACGCTTGACTACAGCGCGTGTCCGATCGTCCCGGTGTTGCTGCCGAAGCGCATTGCGTATACGGACAACAGTCTGAACATCCTGTCGTACCTCTTGTCGATCGACAACCTGCTGACGCGTCGCGTGACCGGCCAGGTTCATCACTTCTCGCGGTACGCCATCGCATGGTGAGGTTGTAAGAGTGCCGCATTCGCAGCCGACGCGCTCCGGCGTCGGTCTCACGCAATCGCCGACGCAGTGGGGGCAGATCCACAGCCCCTATCGCGCCGGCGATCTGCTTGCGAGGGCGCGTGAGTTCGAGCGGTCCGGCTGCATTCCGGAAGCAATCGACGCGTATGACAGCTCGGTGGCCGCGGCTGAAGTGAGCGGTGAGCGGACCGTGCTCGCCGAGGCGCTGCGCAGGCTGGGGGTCATGCATCACCATCGCAACGACGCGACGCGCGCCCGCGCCCTGTGCGAGCGCAGTCGCGACGTCGCGGTCGAGGCGCAGCACCCGTTGCTTGCCGCGGAAGCGTTGAACGCCCTCGCCGGTTTCGAGTTCGAGGCTGGTGACATCCCGTCGGCCCGCGACACGTTCCACCGCGCACTGGAGTTAGGCGGCGACGTGCTCGAGCTGCGCGCGCGCGTCGAGCAAAACCTCGGCGTCCTCGCCAACACGCAGGGCGACGTGGCGGCCGCGCTGTCGCACTATCAGCGTTCTCTCGATGCCTGCCGGACGCTCGGTGACGAAAAGGGCTGCGCCATCGCCTACCACAACCTCGGCATGCTGAGCGCCGACCGCGAGTTGTGGGATGACGCGGACCGCTACTACGCGCAGAGCATCGCGATCGCCGAATCGATCGGCGACGTGCACCTGCGCGGGCTGTGTCTGCTCAATCATGCCGAGGTGCACCTCGCACGCCAGCGCTACGACACCGCTCGCCACAGTGCGGAGACAGCGTTAGGCATCTTCGACCAGCTCGGCGCGCGCCTCGACAAGGCCGATGCCTACAAGGTGATCGGCGTCGTGTTCCGCGAGACCGGCCGCCACGCGCTCGCCGAGTCGCGCTTGCGCGCCGCGATCGACCACGCGGTGTCGACGGGATCGGTGTTGAGCGAAGCCGAAAGCTCGCGCGAGCTCGCGCGCTTGTTTCAGGCGATGGGACGCAACCAGGAAGCGCTCACGCTGCTCAACTCGGCGCACCGGTTGTTCGGGCGCCTCGATGCGCGGCGCGATTTGGTCGACGTCGACGCCAAACGCGCGAACCTCGAGGACACATTCCTTGCGATCGTGCGCGACTGGGGTCAATCGATCGAATCGGCGGACAGCTATACGTTCGGGCACTGCGAGCGCGTGGCGCAGTACGCGATCGAAGTGGCGCGCGCGCTGGGACTGGACGAGGGCCAGCAGACCACCATTCGGTTAGGCGCGTACCTGCACGACCTGGGCAAGGTTCGCGTGCCGCACGAGATCTTGAACAAGGCGGGTCCGCTCACCGCCGACGAATTCGCCATCATGCAGATGCACCCGGTGTGGGGGCTCGAGTTGCTGGCGACGGTCGAGTTCCCGTGGGATCTCAAGCCGATCATCCGCTGGCACCATGAGAAGCACGACGGCTCGGGCTATCCAGACCGGCTGCGCGGCGAAGAAATCCCGCTGTCGGCGCAGATCATCTGCATCGTCGATGTCTTCGACGCGCTCACGACCACGCGCAGCTATCGTGGCGCGCTGCCGCTCGAGGAAGCGCTGCGCCGCATGCGCGAGTCCCGGGGATGGTGGCGGCCCGACGTGTACAACGCATTCATGCGAACGGTCGCCTTGGGAGAACAGCCGGCTTCCTGATGTCAGAAACCCCCATGCCCAGCGATCGGGCATGGGGGTTCTGACATCAGCGGACGCGCAGGGCGCCCCCGGAGCGCCCTCCGGATCCGCTGGACTGGACCGGGAAGGCGAGATCGAGAAGCGTCAGTGGCTAGTCGTGTCGTGCGGCATGCTCGACGAGTCACTCTTCACCGTGAAGCTCAGGTTCAGAGCCTTCAGCACGTCGTTGATGTCGGTGCTCGTGATGTTCTTCTGCTGACGGATGCACTGGACACCCTGTTCAGTCTTGGCACTCCACACGCCATCGGCCGATCCGGCATCACAGCCGTTCGAATTGATGGCTTTCTGGAGCTGCTTCACTTGGTCGCTCGAGAGGCCGGGATTGTGTGCGGCCTGCAGCGGCGTACCGAGTTTGCCGTAGGACGTGTCCTGCGTGACCTTGCCGGTCGTGTCCATCTTGGTGGTGGTGTCCATCCGCGTTGTCGTGTCGTGCGTCGGTGGTGTCGTCTGCTGCGCGAACGCCAGTGCGGGGACTAGCGCGAGCGAGCAAACGAGCGCGGTGATCTTCCGGATCATAGGATATCCTCCTGAAGCATCTGCTATTGACGATCGCCTTCCGTGGTGCTCGTCGCTGAAGTGCGCGAGTCCGGGGCGCACGTAGCACCTGAGCAAGCAATGGACCGATGGGTCACGGCGACGACGGGACGTTCACGCGACCGTCGATGATTGTGCGACTTTAATTCCGCGCAGCGATGTGGCAGTCGTTCAGAGTGAGAATCGTGTAATGAATCGCGCGTTGTTGGGCGCGATTGACGCGCGATGCGTTCGGCGCGACACCGTGTCGTCCTTGGCGGGAGACACGTACTCGCTCGGAT
>DATNCZ010000093.1:0-4177 GCA_035553335.1 Gemmatimonadaceae bacterium | reverse complement strand
AGCTGGGCCATCGATCAGTTATTCCCGATCATGCCCGTGCATCGACTGGACGAGGAGCCCGTTCGTCGCGGCACGATTCAGGACGTGTCATGCGACAGCGATGGAAAGATCGACCGTTTCGTCGGCGGCGATCGCAACTCGCCGCGCCAGAGCCTGGAACTGCACCCGTTCCACGACGGCCAGCCGTACGTCATCGGAATATTCCTGACGGGTGCGTATCAGGAGATACTGGGTGATCTGCACAATCTGTTCGGAGACACGAACGCCGTGCACATCCGGCTCAAGGAGCGCGGATACGAGATCACTGATCTCGTGCACGGCGATACGGTTACGGAAGTGCTGGCCTACGTGCAGTTCCGCGCCGCCGACCTGTTGACGACGTTCCGCCGCAAGGTAGGCAACGCGAAGAACATCACGCGCGACGAGGCGAATGCCTTCATCGCTGATTACCTGGCGGGGCTGGAAGGCTACACGTATCTGGAAGGCGACGCGGCGCGGTAGCCTTACGCCTCGAATCTCCGTCCCACCTCGGGCCAGTTCACCACGTTCCACCACGCGCTGACGTAATCGCCGCGCTTGTTCTGGTACTTGAGGTAGTACGCATGTTCCCAGACGTCGACACCGAGTATCGGATGCTTCTTTTCCATGACCGGCGTGTCCTGATTCGGCGTGCTCGTGATGGTCAGCTTGCTGCCATCCTTTACGAGCCAGGCCCAGCCTGAGCCGAAGCGCTTCGCGGCAGCGTCTGCGAACTGCGTCTGGAACGTCGCGAAATCGCCAAACGACTTCTTGATCGCGTCCGCAAGCTTGCCCGTGGGCTCGCCGCCGCCCTTGGGCGACATGATCTCCCAGAACATCGAGTGATTCCAGTGACCGCCGGCGTTGTTGCGCACCGCCGTGCGAATCGATTCGGGAATCGAATCGAGATGCTGCAGCAGATCGTCGAGCGACCTGGATTGCAGCTCGGGAGCCTTCTCGAGTGCGGCGTTCAGATTGTTCACATATCCGGCATGATGCTTGTCATGATGGATCTCCATCGTGCGTGCATCGATCGACGGCTCCAGTGCGGCAAAGTCGTACGGAAGGGCGGGGAGCGTAAAAGCCATGACTTCAGGTCTCCAATTTGGTATTGTAGCGAGCTCTGTACCGGGCGATGATCGCCGGCAGTATGGACAGAAACACGATAATCAGAATGATCAGCTCAATGTGCTTCGCGACGCCGGGGAATGTCCGGCCGAGCGAGTATCCAAGGAGCAGCATAGACCATACCCAGGCCACTCCGCCCACGACGTTGTAGGCGAGGAACCGCGAATACTGCATCTCGCCCATTCCCGCGACTACTGGTGCGAAGGTGCGGATGATCGGCATGAATCGCGCAATGAGAATGGTCTTGCCGCCGTGCCGCTCGTAGAACTCGTGTGCCTTTATGAGATGTTTACGGTTGAAAAGAAGGGAGTCTTCGCGCGTAAACAGATGATGCCCAGTCGCCTTGCCGATTGCGTAGCCAACTGTGTCACCGGCGACCGCTGCAACACTGAGAATGAGACCCAGGAGCCACACGTCGATGTATCCCTGCGAGCCCAGTAGTCCGGCGGACACGAGCAGCGAGTCACCGGGCAGAAAGAATCCGATCAGCAGCCCGGTTTCAGCAAAGATGATTACGGACATGCCGGTGTATCCGGCCGCCTGCACCAGCCCTGAAACGTCGCGCAGCCGGTTGAACAGCTCCGATAAACCGTGCATTCTCTGGGGATGAGTGTGGATGGGGTCGTCGTCCGCTCTGCAAGCCGGACTAGCCGGACTGGCCTCTCCGAGCGCGCCGAACAAGTGTTCGAAAAAGCCTCCAGCGCGTTCGTCGTTCTGCTGGGGTGCGCCTGGGCTTTTTCGATCGCGTCGGCACGGGCGGCAGGCGACAAAGTTAACATCGTGACCCCTGCATCAGCCGCCGTCGCGAGCGGACTGAGCGATGCGGATGCGCCAACCGCAGCTTACGTGACCGACGCGGTCAACAGGAAAGTCGTCGCGAGCATCGAGGCCGACGCCGCGGGAGAGAGCGGCAAGCTGCGCGCGGAGATTCGTGGCGCGAGCGAGAGGCCGGGAATCGTGAAGGCTGCGATCGCGGCTGGCGGTGCGCTTCGGCGCGTCGCCGATTTCAATCTCATCACGCCTCGGCCCGCCACCGACGTACGTCGGGGCCGGCTCGGGCTGTACTACATCGGGAACTGGCCGCGTGCAAGCGCCACGAGGGGCGGCCGCGTCGTGTATCGAGCGCCGAGCGGCTTCATCGAAGTTACGCAGTCGAATGAGGAGACCAGGCTGTCGCAGCACTTCGAGATCAAGGATTTCCTGACGCACGATCAGAGCGACGTGTGGCCCAAATACGTGGTGGTCAGCATGAAGCTGGTGGACAAGCTCGAGCTCGTGCTGGATGATCTGCGCGCGCATGGCGTGAATCCTGAAGGTGTCCACGTCATGAGCGGATTTCGCACTCCACAGTACAACCGCGGAGGCGGCGATCCGAGTGGGAGGGCAACGCTGAGCCGGCACATGTACGGCGACGCCGCCGACATCTACATCGACAACGATGGCACGGGGCGTATGAGTGACCTGAATCGCGACGGCCGGGTCGACCTTGCTGACGCGCGCGTGATACTTGCTTCTGTTGATCGCGTTGAACGTCAGCACCCTTCGCTGGTGGGGGGATGTGGCGTTTACATCGGGAACGGGTCGCATGGCCCGTTCGTGCACATCGACACGCGCGGCTACCCGGCACGATGGACTGGAACAGGAGACTGAGCAATGGCCGACACAATAGAGAGAGTGGTTCCGCGCGCCGACACGGTCGAAACGGATAACGCCGCGGCGGCATCGACGGACGACCCGCATGGCCGGAGGCCGGTGAGTACGCCCAAGGTTCGGGTGCGCGCAGCCGACCTCGAGCCATACATCGGGCTCAAGTACCTCTCTCGGCTCTTCAAGCTGATGGCGGTCGTCCTGATACTGCTGCTCGTGTCGGAAATCATCACTGGACTCGTTGCGAGCGGGCTCGAGGCGCTCCCGACGCTGCTGGGCGAAGTGAGCCGTCTGGTGGTGTTTGCCGGGCTTCTGTGGGGGAGCGGCGATCTCGCCATTCTGCTCATCGACATGGGTCACGATCTGCGGGCCACGCGCATCCTCATCGGCCGGCAACTGGCTCATACGATGGACGAGCATCATGGGCAAATCGACCCTGGAATGTCGCGGCCGATGGGAGAGTAGGATGCTCCGGTATGACTGTTGCGCTTAGTGAGCGCCAGACGGCTCACATTTTTTCGGACGAGGCTATACGATGCTCTGGACCATTGCCCTGATACTATTCGTGCTATGGCTGCTTGGCTTTCTGGTGTTTCCGATTGCCGGCGGGCTTATCCACATTCTGCTCGTCCTGGCGATAATTGTCGTTCTTTATCGCCTGATTACCGGACGCCGTCCTGTGCTTTAGGTCGGTTGAACCAGGCAGCGCGAAACGCGGGAACCACGGCGGCCTGTTGGATCGGGCGCGCCGTGGTTCCCGTTTTCGTGGTATGACGTAGTACTTTACGCCGTGCCGGAAACCATCCTCTCACGCGTAGTCGTGGTACTGTACGAGCCGCAGGATCCCGTCAACATTGGCGGGACCGTGCGAGCCATGAAGAACATGGGTGCTACGGACCTGCGACTGGTCCGGCCATGCGAGTACACGGATGTACGGCTGGCCGGGATCGCGCACGGAACCGCCGACATCATCGAGCGGATAAGGCATTTCGATACGCTGGACGACGCGCTCGCCGATTGCGTGAAGGTGGCGGCGTTCACGGCCCGTCGGCGCGCGGCCAAACGGCTGCTTACCGACGCGCGTGAGGCGGCTCCGATCATTCAGGCGGCGGCTCACGAGGGCCCAGTGGCGCTTCTGTTCGGGCGGGAAGACAGCGGACTTCCCAATGAAGCGATGGATCGCGGCCATCTGGTGGTGACGATCTCCACGACGGAGCACAGCTCGCTCAACCTGGCGCAGGCGGTTCTTCTCTCGTTGTACGAGTTGCATCTGGCGGCAGCCGACGCCACCCGGTACATCGCTCCGCCCAAGCGCGATGCGCCGGCGGCTCTCGCGGCCGAGTACGAGCTGATGTTCAGCGATGCAGAGAAGGCGCTGGAGCAG
>DATNCZ010000092.1:0-11792 GCA_035553335.1 Gemmatimonadaceae bacterium | reverse complement strand
CACCGACATTCATCGTCCCGAGATCCGAAAGCGTCGGATCGGGGACACCAGGAATCGGCGCGACAGAAGAGTCGCTACATGCGACAACCAGAAGAGCAGCGCCAAAGACACCGTACAGTGATTTCACACGCGATTCCAGGTTAGGTGCAGCTCGCCGCACAGGGCGGCATCATCGAGGTGTTGGACGGTGCGAATCGCAGGCCGTTACTGCCTGAGAGTCACACCAGGCTGCTACGAGTGCGCGGCGACCTGCGCTGCGCAGGCAAGAAACATAGCCACGGTGAACGCAAGAAATGCGCGCTGCGCGAGGGGTCGGCGCGTAAAAAATTGAACTATCTCATCCATTTTGTGCGGTCCAAACGGGCGTTGAGGAGAAAAACCATAAGACGCGTCAGAATGCTCAGCGAAACAAACGATTTCGCCGGAGCTTGTTCCCGCACTATCTGGTATCGGCTGCGGCAACGCCAACAGGTTGCAGCCCAGATGCGACAAGGATCGAACGGCCTTCAGGCGACATCAGAAATGTGATGAACTGGTGCGCCGCCTCAGCGTGCGGAGCGTCCTTCGGGACGCCCGCGCCGAATACGATCGGTGCACCGTGCATCACCAGCGGCACGTGCGAGGTGCCGCCCGACCTGCTCTCCGAGCTCGGCGATATGTCGACGCTCGCCACGGAATACGTCGTGGCGAGCGTTGGATCGCCGAGGTCGACCTCACGCGGGAGGTTGACGAATCGAAGGCCCAGCTTCCGGGCGACGGACTCGTACTCCCAGGCGTAGTCCAGGTTCCCCGTCTGGAGCAATGCGACAAGATCTGCGGATTTTGGACGCACATTGGCCGTCGATGCCGCCGCCCGGAGCTTCGCGGCGAGTCCGGGGCGCTTGTAGTACCGTTCCGCCAGCTGCATCGCCATGAGCGCACGATAGCCAGCAGGATCGAGCGTGGGATCGCTCCTCCCGACCTGGACGCCCGGCCTGGTCGTGACGTCGGCCCAGTTCCGCGCCGTTACTTCGTCAGCGAAGCGGGAACGGTCGGTGTATGCCAGAACCAGCCGGCTGCTGCCGAGCAATGCGATGGGGCCCGTGAGCCGACCGGGTATCAGGCGAGCGAACAGCGCCGTATCGGCGACAGCGACCACGTCGGGCACGCGGCCCAGATCGCTGATCTTCCGAATCGTCTCCACGGACCCGGCGTTCTCCTGGCTCACGCCGTACCCGTGACTCGGCGCGAACGAGTCGAGCGCCGCGCGTAACGGCAGGGCGAGCGCGCCGGCATTGAAGACGACGAGCGTCGGATGATCCGCCCGCGGCGACCTGCTGCAGGCGCCGATCAGTGCGGCCGCCGCCGCGGTGAGGATCGGGTACGCTGTTGACCGCACGGATAGTAGCCGATTCATCGCTGGACGGGTAACATACACTGGTTGCATCCGGCACATGGAGCTCTAAATGGCGACGACGTTGGGACACGACACGGCGGAAGATATTCCCGGGCTCACGACTACGCGCGCCCCGTTCATAGAAGCCGCGCGCGCGCACGGCGAACTGTACATCGAACAGCCGTACGACCTGTATAACTCCGAGAATCACGAGGCGTGGAGGCAGTTGTTCGCACGCATGGGCGACCGGTGGCAGCGCTACGCCAATCCGCGTTTCCTGCAGGGCGTCGAAACTCTCTGCCTCGATCCGGGTGCGGTTCCGCGCCTGGAAGACGTGAACAAGTTCATGGCGCCCCGCACGGGCTTCAAGGCGAAAGCCGTGAGCGGATATGTACCGGCGTATCTCTTCTTCGATTCGTTGCGGAAGCGCGAGTTCCCGACGACCATCACCATCCGCGATGCCGGCCGGCTGGATTACCTCCCCGAGCCGGACATCTTTCACGACATCGCGGGCCACGTGCCGATGCACACGGATCCCGCCTTCGCCGATGCGTTGGTACGCTTCGGAGAGGCGGCGCAGACCGCCGTTCATATCGTGAAGCGTATCAAGGACCCCGACGAGCAGGTTCGCCGCACCACGAGCATCATGAAGGCCATGGCGCGGTTCTTCTGGTTCACTGTCGAGTTCGGACTGATGCGCGCGCCGGACGGCAAAGGGGTCAAGGCGTATGGCAGCGGCCTGCTGTCGTCGTACGGCGAGCTGCAGCACAGCATCGAGTCGCCGATGGTGCAGCGGTATCCGATCCAGTTGGAGTGGGTGATCAACCAGTACTTCGAGATCGATCACTACCAGCCGCTTCTGTTCATCGTAGAGTCATTCGAACATCTGTTCGAACAGGTCGGCGTGCTGGAAGACTGGATGAAGCAGGGAAAGCTGGACAATGTCTCGCCAGGGGAGCCGAGCCTTTCGGAAGTCGACGTCCGCAGCTTCATCGAAGCCTCGGCGTAAGGACGGATCGAACCGTTGTCTGCGCCGCGGGAACGGATCAGGGTAGTCGTTGCGGACGATGATGAAATTGCGCGGCTGATCGCGGGCAGGATGCGCGACGTGATTCGCGCGCGGCAGAAATCGGGCAACCATGCGGTGCTCGGACTCGCTACGGGAAGCACACCGATCGGTATCTATCGAGAGCTGATCCGGATGCACCGCGACGAAGGTCTGGATTTCTCCGACGTCGTGACTTTCAATCTCGACGAGTACTTCGGAGTCGCGCCGGACGACATCCACAGTTACCACCGCTACATGTGGGAGAATCTCTTTTCCCACGTCAACATCGCGCGAGAGAACGTGCACATTCCCCGCGGTGACGTTCCGCGCGATGCGATCGACGCCGAATGCGCGCGATACGAGCAGGCGATCCGCGACGCCGGTGGAATAGATCTGCAACTGCTCGGCATCGGCAAGACGGGACATATCGGCTTCAACGAGCCTGGCTCCGGCGCCGACTCGCGCACGCGCATCGTCACGCTCGACACGATAACCCGGCGCGACGCCGCAGCGGACTTCTTCGGTGAGGAGAACGTTCCGACGGAAGCGGTGACGATGGGAGTTGCGACGATTCTCGAGGCGCGCGAGATCGCGCTCGTCGCCACTGGCGAGCACAAGGCTGCGATCGTGAGACGGGCGGCGGAGGGAGAGCCGAGTCCGGACGTTGCCGCGACATATCTGCAGGAACATCCCGACGCGACGTTCTACGTCGATCCTGCAGCGGCCGCGGATCTCACGCGCATTGCGACGCCGTGGCTGGTGGGCGAGGTACAGTGGACGCGCGACCGCGCGATCGACGCGGTGATCTGGTTGAGCAGGCTGACAGGAAAATCGGTGCTCAAGCTCGACACACACGATTACCGGGAGAACCATCTCAGCTCGCTCGTCGCGCGCTACGGCTCCGCTGGCCCGCTCAACGGCGAGGTGTTCAACGCGCTGGTGGCGAAGGTGCGCGGCCGCAGCAACCTGCCGCACGGACGTCGCATCATCGTGTTCTCGCCGCATCCGGACGACGACGTGATCTCGATGGGCGGAATGTTGCACAAGCTGCACCAGAACGGCAACGAGATTCTCGTCGCGTATCAGACGTCGGGCAACATCGCCGTCTTCGATCACGAAGTGCGCCGGTACCTCGACTTCGTCGGCCGCATGGATCGCGAGTTCAAGCTCGACGACGCACCGATGCGAAGACTGGTCAACGCCGCCGAGCACTCGCTTGCAATCAAGAAGCAGGGGCAAGTCGATTCAGACGAAGTGCAGGCGATCAAGCGCTCGATAAGGGAAGCCGAGGCAGTTTCGGCGATCGAAAGCTTCGGCATGAAGCGGGAACAGGCGCGCTTCCTCAATCTTCCGTTCTATCAGACCGGGAAGGTGCACAAGGCGCCAGTTGGCCCCGAGGACGTGCGCATCACTCTCGCTCTGCTCGAGTCGCATCGGCCGGAGCTGATATTTGTAGCTGGCGATCTGTCCGATCCGCACGGCACTCACCGGATGTGCCTGGAAGTGGTGGAGCGCGCGCTCGCGGAATATTCCGGCGAGGTACCGGAGCTGTGGTACTATCGTGGTGCGTGGCAGGAATGGACTGTCGCCGCAGCGGATGTGCTCGTCCCGCTGTCCGAAGAAGAGCTGCGCGAAAAGATTCTCGCGATCTTCAAACATCAAAGTCAGAAGGATCGCGCTCCCTTCCCTGGCCAGGACGAGCGCGAGTTCTGGCAACGTGTCGAAGATCGCAACCGCAGCACGGCGGCGTTGATCGACGGACTCGGATTACCCGAGTACTACGCGATGGAAGCGTACGTGGTGCGGAAGCACGGCAAGCCGATCGATGCGCCCGCAGTTCCGACCAGCGCTCTGGGCGACGCGCCGGAGCATCGAATGAAAGTCGCGCACACTGACAAACCATTCTCCACTCGGTAAGACCATGCATCGAGCAAGCAGGTTGGGCATCGCCACCGTTGTGGCAGGTGCGATAATCGTTACCGCATGCAGCACCACGGTTCATCCCGTGACGCCAAGCATTCCAGTCGCAAATGCTGCAACCAACACGAGAGTCGTCGCAGGCTTGAATCCGACGCTGCCGGCACGCATCGACTCGATCATAAATGCGGCGATCGCAGACCACGCGGCGCCTGCAATGGCGGTCGCGATCGGGCGCTACGACAATCTCATCTATCTCCACTCGTACGGTCGTCTGACGTACGCGGATACGTCACCGGCAGTGGATGAGCACACGCGCTTTGACATGGCCTCGCTCACCAAGGTGGTGGCAACTACCACGGCGGCGATGATGCTGGAGGAACAGGGAAAGCTCGACATAAACAGGACGGTGGCCTCGTACCTGCCGGAATTCAACGCGGCGGACAAGAAGGACATAACGGTGCGGCAACTGATCACGCATCGCGGTGGACTGGAAGCATTCGCGCCGCTGTGGGCCACGCTCAAGGGGAAGCAGCAGTTCCTCGCTGCGATCAATTCGCGTCCGCTTGCATATCCACCGGGCACCAAATCGGTCTACAGCGACTGGGATTACGTGCTGATGGGATTCATCGTGGAGCGAATCACCGGTCAGACACTCGACACATATACCGCACAGCACATCTTCGGACCGCTCGGCATGAGCGAGACCGGGTATCGCCCGGATACGGTGGAGAGGCGTCACATCGCACCAACGGAAATCGATACGTTGCGGGGCCTCGTGTGGGGCAAGGTGCACGATGAGAACGCGAACGCGATGGGCGGTGTGTCAGGCCACGCTGGACTCTTCTCGACCGCACACGACATGGCGATCTTCGCACGGATGCTGTTGAATGGTGGGAGCGTTGGATCCGTGCGCCTTCTGGCGCCCACGACCATTGCACGCTGGACCGCGGCGCAGGATCCCGGTTCGAGCCGCGCACTTGGCTGGGACACGCCCGCACCGCATTCGAGTGCTGGCCGGTACTTCTCGCCGCGCAGCTACGGCCACACCGGCTTTACCGGCACTTCCATCTGGACCGACCCGGAGCGCGGGGTGTGGGTGGTGCTGCTGACCAACCGTGTCTATCCCACACGCAACAATCAGAAAGCCGGCCCGTTGCGCCGCGCTATTGCGGACGCCGTCCAGGAAGCTGTGATGGACGCGCCGCTGATCGACTGGGAGGCGCTGCATCCGGCAACTCGGCCGGAATGACGCGCGTCATCGCCCGGATTTCACCCCGTCGCGATTTCTCCGCCGAACATTGAACCGTGTCCCGTCATCTACTCTCCGTCACTTCCTGACGGAGAGTAGATCGATGCCGACGTAGAACGTTCTCCCCGCGGCCGGATCGAAGTAGCGGCCGCCGAATGCGTTGATCGACACCGACGTGTCGTACACCTCGTCGAACAGGTTGCCGATCCCGCCAAACAGCGAGGTCGATCCCACGCGCATCGAGCCACGCAGATTCGTAACGATCGACGCAGGTGCAGATGCGGTGTTCGCGTCGTTGACCAGGATACTGGACCGATAGCGCTCCTCGACGGAGAGGAAGCGCGACTCCGGAGCGCCGAAATCCAGCGACAGCGATGCAAGGTTCGGCGCGACGCCGGGAACGCGGTTGGTCGCGTAGGACGTCGTCGTTGCGCCTGACGCGACTGTGTAGCTCACGTAGCGCGCGTCGGTGAACGAGTATGTACCATGGAGCCGGACATCGGGGACGAGCATAGCCGTCGCGCTCGCATCGATTCCGCGATGCCGAGCGGTGCCGGCGTTGCGGTAGAACTGCCGTCCGGCAGCGGACGCTACCTCGAACGGGATCAACTCATCGTCGATGCGCATGTCGTAGGCGGCGAAGTCGTATGACATGAAACTCGCGCGGCCCTTGATTCCGGCCTCGTGCGAATGGGTGCGCTCCGGCTGCAGCGTCGGATTGAAACCGCCGGCCCCGCTTGGACGATTGGCGAGTTCGGTCGTCGTCGGCGTCTGGAATCCGTTGGACACGTTGGTGTATAGAGAGAGCAGGGGCGTCGCGGCGTACGTGACACCGAGCGTCGGACTCGTGGACGTCATTCTGCGCACGCCGGAATCATCCGGGTTGGTTGCGTTGATGAGATGGTCCTGCGCTTCGAAACGAAACTGGTCGTAGCGCGCACCGCCCAGAAAGGTCAGCTTTCCGGCGGTTGCGCTCAACTGCAGGAATGGCGACGTGCTCGTCACGCGTTCGCGCTGGTCCAGCGTCAATGCGCGAGCGACACCGGCGTTGTTCACCCAGTTGCGCCTGTCATCCCGCTGCAGATCGGACTCGCCGCCGACCATTGCCGTCACGTTGCGATCGGCGCTGCCCTCGGTCACTGCGTATGCTGCGC
Organism: Gemmatimonadaceae bacterium; assembly: GCA_035553335.1. Taxonomy (GTDB): domain Bacteria; phylum Gemmatimonadota; class Gemmatimonadetes; order Gemmatimonadales; family Gemmatimonadaceae; genus Fen-1247. The sequence goes on along the minus strand of DATNCZ010000092.1, from coordinate 5,046 downwards.
GCACTCCGCCCGCGGCTCTGTGAATGCCGATTATGCTCGTCGGAATGGGGTTGTTGATGGAGCGCGTCAATCCATACGCAGACAGCCGCAGCTCGCCGACTCCGAGTTGCGCGCGTGCAGTGGCACCCACCTGATTCTGACGGCCGCGCTCACCGGTGCGTTGCCTGAAATTATTGGAGTATGCCTGACGTCGGTCGATCTTCAAAAGGGAATCCGAAAGGCTTCCGGGATTCTCGGCGTTGTACTGCACGCCGTTGGCTACAAGCTTGAGCGATATTCTGTCCCAGTCCCACGTCCCGACTGCGTTGACGTGCGCGTTGCGTGCGTGGCTGTACGCACGGTAGCCGGAATAGTCGAGTCTGTCGGCGTTTACGACGTAGCTCCCCCTCCCTTTCATTCCGCCGGCGCCAAGCTGGAATCGCGCGAGTCCGTTGCTGCCTGACATGACGCGCGCTGTTGGTGCAAACGGTACTGGCGGCGGCGGCAGCGTCCGAAACGAGATGACGCCAGCCGATGCATTTCCGTACAACGCGGATGCCGGACCGCGAATAGCCTCCGCCAGGCCGAGCGAACCCATGTCGATGTTGTTGAGCGCGGATTGACCGTCCGCGAGCGTAGCAGGAATGTCGTCGACCAGCACCCTGACGCCGCGCGTGCCGAATTGCGAGCGTACACCGATGCCGCGCACGGAGAGGCGTTCACCGATCGCGAAGTTCAGTCGGTCGTCGACCTGAATCCCCGCGACCTGCCCCAGAGCTTCATCGAGTGAAAAGCCGGGTCGGGCAACGGCGATGTCGCGCGCGCCGACCGATGCAACATTCAGCGGTGCCCTCGTGACATCGAATGGCGTACGAAGCACGGTGACGTGAACCGCCGGCAACGTGTCTGACGGCACGCCCTGAGCGGAGAGTTGCTGCGCCAGAACTGGGACAAGCGCCGCGGCCAGACAGGGGATGAAATGCGTCATGACGTGATGGGGCCGACGCGGACGAGGCGCTGCAGAGTCTTTCATGTCATGAAAGTTGGCGCAGTCGCTAGAATCGACAACTCCGCCGGGACGAGCGGGATAACCGGCACGACGTCGGTAACTAGACGTCCTCGTCCGATTCCGCGAGATCTCCGATGTAGAGCGAGACGAGCCACGGAGTGAGCTGGGAGCGGAGCCATGACGCGCGTTCCGCCGTGCCGGGATGGTTCACGTGATCGGCGGCGAGCCGCACGGCGCCCTTCAGGATCACGAGAATCTCTTCCATCGTCAGGCCGTCGTCCTTCATCGACCGGCCGGCTTGAAGAACCGTCTCCTGCACCTCTTCGGCGGGCGCGCGCAGGTGCAGGTAGCGAACTGAAACGTCGCGAACGGATACGAGCTCTGGACGATTCGCCACCTTTTGCCTGGTCCTACGCGCCGAAACGATCGGCGTTCATGCCAATGTTCGCTGGTGTACGATCCGGCGCCGCTGTCAACAATTTGGTAGTGAAGCGCTGGCCTTCGGCGATGCGCTCTGTTTCGAGCGCGATTGCCTGCACCGCAACCTCGATGCGCTCGAGGCGAGCCTCCAGGGCGGCGTCAGCCGGCCGCTGGCCAAACTCCTTTTTTGCCGATGGACGATGCAGCCACATGTACATCAGCGCGACCGGAGCTCCGAAAGCCCCGAGGGTTCCGATGATTGCGACGAGCGCTGTTCCTGGATCCATTTCGTAATTACCGGGTGGCGGGCAGCGGGAACCACTGTCCGAATATACGACACGCGCACGTAAGACGGGGGTTGCTCCAGCTGTTGCCGCAAACGCTACGCCGACACGCCGGACTGCCCGATATTCGTGGCCGCCAGATCCTTCGCGAAGACTCCCTTGTACCTGCTGACCTCGCTCCGTTCCAGATCGAGCTCCGGGATATTGCGGCGCGTGAATCCGAATCGCGCGAAGAACTCGGTATCGTTGCTGACGGCGAACAGCGTCGTGTAGTCGCGCGCTCGCGCGAACCGTTCGGTGGCCGCGACGAGTGCCTTTCCTATTCCGATACCCTGCGCCCCCGGTGCGACCGCGAGCGAGCGAAGCTCCGCCAGGCTGGGCGAATATTCGTCCAGGTGCACGCAGCCGACGATTTCGCCGTCCCGCTCCACGACGACGAATTCGTGGGCGTACATGGCGATGAATTCTTCGGATCGCGGCAGGAGAGTGCCACTGGGCACGTAGAGGTCGATCAACGCGCTGATCGATGCCGCGTCTTCGGGAGTTGCCTTGCGAGTAATCACGCCCTGAAAATGCCTAGGCCCGCAGGGCCGCGCCAGTCCCGCCTGCCGCTCATGCCAGCGGCCACACCGGTCCCTTCGCCACGATCGGATCGAAGCACTCACCCATCAGCCACGGCACGATATTCTCCCGCAGCGCACGCGCGTGGTCGGCCGTATTGGCGCTGACGGTCTCGTCGGCAGCGACCTTCACCGCCCCATCGAGGATGGAGAGAATCATGTCCGGCGTCAGGCCGGAATCCAGCATCGCGCGCGTCGCCACGACGGTCGGCTCGCGAAGGTCGGCAAGGCTTGCGTCGCGCAACATGTACAACTCGAATATCTCTATTAGCGGTGCGACCTGCGAATCGTGAGAGAGCATCGGTGGGGAGATGAGTCGAGAGCGATGGCCAGCGAATCTCTGCTGCTGGTACCGCTATTCGCAAATCGCTTGCCCGGACGTATGTTCCCCGAACGTAGCCGCTGCTGAGCCGAGCGCTCGCGACCCTACGTATGTTTTTTGTAAGTCGTACTCTCCCTGTACCCCTCAACCAGAACCACGATGAACACCAAGGTGCGGCATTTTCGCTGGGACAACATGCCAAAGGAGGTCGTGACGGACAGCATCTCCCGCCGGCTTATCACTGGTGACGACATGATGCTCGCCCACGTATATCTCGACAAGGGCGCAATCGTGCCGCAGCACTCGCATCACAACGAGCAGCTGACATATATCCTCGAAGGCGCTCTTCACTTCTGGATCGGCGCTGATGGGAAGGAGGAAGTGGTCGTCAACGCGGGCGAAGTTCTGCACATCCCATCCAACGTGCCGCATCGTGCGGAAGCTCTCGAAGACACCCTCGACGTGGATATCTTCAGCCCGCCTCGCGAAGACTGGCTGAACGGGACGGACAGCTACTTCCACAAGAAATAGCGATGGATCTCGGCATCAAGGACAAGGTCGCCCTCGTCACGGCCTCCAGCCGTGGACTCGGCCGCGCCGTCGCGGAAGAGCTGGCGGCGGAGGGCGCCAACCTCGTGCTGTGTGCACGCAGCCAGTCATCGCTGGACGAAACCGTGCGCGCGATAACCGGCTCGAGCGGCGTAAGAGTCGTTTCCGTCGTGGCAGACATTTCCGACCCGGCGGCGGTCGAGCGCGTCTGGAACCTCGCGCGGGATGAATTCGGTCGCGTGGACATTCTCGTCAACAACGCAGGCGGTCCGCCCGCCGGTCCGTTCGAGGCGCATCCGCCGTCAGCATGGACCGACGCGTGGCGACTTACATTCGAGAGCGCAGTCAACATGACCCGCTCCGTGCTGCCGGGAATGAAGCAGCGCCTGTGGGGACGCATCATCAACATCACATCGATTGCCGTCAAGCAGCCGGTGGACAGCCTCATTCTCTCGAACAGTGTGCGAGCAGCGGTTACAGGTTTCGCTCGCACACTGGCCAACGAAGTCGCGACCTACGGCGTGACAGTGAACAACGTGATGCCGGGGTACACACTCACCGATCGCATCGCGCACCTGGCCGAGAGCAACGCAACGCGGCGCGGTACGACCGCCGCGGCGGAAATCGCGGCGATGGAATCGCAGATTCCCATGCGCAGACTTGGTACACCGAAGGAATTCGCGGCGATGGTCGCGTTCCTGGCCTCGGAGCGCGCAAGTTACACCACCGGAGCGTCGATACCGGTCGACGGAGGCTGGATTCGCTCGCTACTCTGAGATCAGCTTCGCGGCTTCTGCTGCAAGTCCATCGAGCAGCGCTCTCGTATGATGCGTGCGCGTGCGGTGATTCATCAACGTCACGCGCAGCACCGGCCGTCCTTCAAGGACTGTCAGAGTGATCCACCCCTTTCCCGAACGGTTGTATGCTGCGCGCAAATCGCGATTCAGTGCGTCTATAAAATCGGAATCGCGATTGCCTTCCCCGAGGTAGCGAAAGCAGAGGATGTTCGATTCCGGCGCATGCAGTGCTTCGAAGTCGCTACGCGACGTGATCGCATCGTACAGATCGCGCGTCACGTCGCACAGGTGGTCGTACACTCGGCCGATTCCGTCCGCGCCGTAGCGCTGCAGCACGACCCATAGCTTAAGGACGTCTGCGCGGCGGGAGCACTGGAAGCTCTCCTTGCCGAGGTCCCACGCACGCACACCGGCGCGCTCGTGAAACAGATATGGCGCACGTTGTGCAAAAGCGCGCTGCAGATCCCGATCGTCCCGCATCAATAACATTCCGGTAGCGATCGGCAACAGCATTCCCTTGTGCGGATCCCATGCAAGCGATCGGGCACGCTCCAGTCCGCGAAGCGCCGCCGCGCGCGACTCCGAGAGCAGCGCCGAGGCGCCGTGCGCACCATCCACGTGCAGCCACACGCCGTGCGCGTCGCAGATTTGGCCGATAGCACCGAGATCGTCGAACGATCCCGTCGCCGTCGATCCCACAGTCGCAACGACGGCCATCACTGCCTTTCCCGACGCACGCGCGTCGACGAGTGCGCGTTCGAGCGCGTCGGGATCCATCCGGAAATCGCGCGAAGGAATGGTGATGAGACTGCGCACGCCCAGTCCAAGCTCGCCGAGCGCACGGGAGACTGCGTAGTGCGCATGCTCGCCACAGAGCACGACGGGGGGGTTCGCGCCTACTCCGTCGGTCCACGCGTCGGGGATTGTCGCATTGCGCGCCGCCAGCAGCGCCGTGAACGTGGCCTCCGTGCCGCCGGATGTAAGGGTGCCACCACTGGCTTCGTCCCAACCGACGAGATCCGTCATCCAGCGAATCACGCGATGTTCTATGACGGTCGCGGTGGGA
>DATNCZ010000091.1:0-3954 GCA_035553335.1 Gemmatimonadaceae bacterium | reverse complement strand
GCGCTATCGAAAAGAGAGCGCTTGGTGAGAACGACCACCTCACCCGAATCGGCGGCTCGCCACGCGGTGTGCAGTCCTGCGACTCCGCTTCCAACCACCAGGAAACGAGTGCGAATGCGCTCAGGCATGTGCGAAAGATAGCCACCCGCGCCAGCCGGCGCAGTTCCGATGACGCCCGTACGGCTGCGCTTTGTTCCGCGAACTGAAGTCCACTCTATCATGGCGGCCCAATCCCATTGGAGCAAGCCATGAAGTCGAAGGCCAAGTCGCTCGTGAAGTCCCGCCGCACTCTCATCCGTACGTTGGTCGCCGTCACGGTAACTGTGACGGCAGTCACACAGCACGGATGCAGCGACACACCAACTGCACCGGGCACACTGACCCCTACTGGCGCTTCGGATGCCATCAACGCACCCGGCGACGACGGCGCACCCGAAACGATCTTCCTCGCCCCGCTCGGGCCCAAAAAGCACCCGCGAGGCGTGCTCGACACGACGCTCGCGCCATCGGTCACAATCTGCCGTCTGAACGGTGACGATTGCGGCAGTGCCGACACGCTGGCGCACTTCGTCCGTGATTCCACCGCCGACTCGACCCAGCGAATCGAGCTCGGCGATCGCGCATATCACTTCCGCTGGAAGCTAAAGGATCTGCCCGCAGATCCATCGGCTGCATACCGGCTGGTCGTCACGCTGGGTGACACCACCGCTGGCTTCACCGATTTCAAGCTGGTCGATCCGGACTATCGACCAGCGGCAGAGGATACGTCGCGCTTCGCGTTCATCACCGATCGCAACTGGCTCAACGTTCGATTCCAGATATTCGTCCCGCCGGTGACGCTCACGGTAATCTCCGAGCCCGGCGTCCACGGAGATCTCGGCAGCCAGACGTACAGCTTCCGCCGCGGCGACCGTGTGGAGTACAACTTTGCTGCAGACTCGGGCTACCGGAACGCTCTCGTGACACTGGATCAGAATCCCGTCGCGAAACGCGGCCGTGTCACCATGGATGATTCCCACGTTCTGATTGCATCCGCCGACCGTGAGGCCGGCGTGGCATCCGGTGACGAATGGATCCTGCGCGACGCGCGTGCACTCCTCAGGTCGAACGACAAGGTTGCATCTGCGCAGAACCTGCTTCGCAAGCTTGACGAGATGCAGGACACCGCCAATATCATCGAGCGATTGCGGCGCGTCGAGATGACGATTCTGCAGCGCGAGGCCGATGCAACCGCAATACCCGCGCTGGACGCCGCACTGGCGGGCCACGCGTTCGACGCCGGATCAGGCGCGGGATCGGGCAACGACGCGCCGGGAAACGGTGGTGGTGACATCGGAGACGTTACCGCTTCGGCGCTGTTCGTGCCGCTCGGCACGTCCTCACATCCACAGCTGCTCCCGCAATCACCCGCACGACTACGTCCGGCGGCAACTATCATGTCGCCCCTGTCGCAGACGACGTCCAGCGCCGAGCCCGTGACCATTGCGTACGTGAACGGCATTCTCACCACGCCGCTCGGCGCGCTGTTCGCAGCGCATCACATAGCGGTAGCTGCACGAGAGGCGCAGTGGTACGCCAACGCTCCATTCGACGTCAAGCTGTTGTACAACCGCAGCGCCATGGCGAGCGAAAGCGGCGCTGAGGATCGTTGTATTCTGGAACTGGGAATCCAGGGCGACTGGCTGGGCATCAATTCGCTTCCGGATGAGGTTGCAAGATGTCTCAACAGCACGAGGCCACACGCCCTCGCGCTGCTGGCCGACTACGCAGAGGTGAGCCAGCAACTGAGCGGCGTGCTCGATCGCTCGCTCACCGCGCGCCCCGCCGACGTCGATACGATAGCCGCGATCACGACGCGGTTGCGTGATGCGGGACGGCACGTCGTATTCGTCATGCATTCGCAGGGTAATCTCATCGTCCAGCAGGCGTTGACGCTGCTCGCTCACAGAGGGAAGTATTCGCAGGCGCGCGACACCACATGCATCGGCGGAGTCGCGCTCGCATCTCCAACCAGCGAGGCGTGGCCGATCGCGGCGCGACACCTGCACGGACTTGTCGTCGACGGCGACGCAATCCTCATGCTCGGTCACAATAAATTTCCGCGCGTGCGCACGCCGCTGTCGGATTCTGCGGCGAGCGCGACCGGCGGTTCGCTTCAGGCGCGGATTGTGTCTCTGGTTTCCGCCTCCAAACTTCGATGGGGCCTCCGCCTGCACGGCATCATCGAGAGCTATCTCATGCAACCGCCCATGCGCGGACGCATACAGGATGCGATCGTTGCGTCGTACAAGGGCTGCGCGCTGGGTGACGTTTCGATCGCGCCAGCCGACGTGCGGCTTCGTACAGGCGAGACGCGAAGCCTCGGCGCTACGTTGCGTGACATGACCGGCGATCCACTCGACGGGCGCCGCGGACTCACGTGGAAGGCGGAATCGCAATCGGATTGGCAGCGAGGCGTCGCCCTGTCATCCGACGGTGTCGCAACAGCGAAGTATGTCGGAGGCACGAGTGTGAGTGCCGTGACACGTAACGTTGTCGGCACGACAGGCATAACGGTCGATCCGGCGCCACTTCACATCACGGCGAACGAAACCCTTTCGGCACAGTGGGTGTTCGTGTGGCCGCCGAGTACCGGAAATCAGGATCCAATTCCTGATTTCGTCGTGCCGCCGACGAGCTGGGGCGGCGGAAGCTGCGCTGAGTTCACGATTTTGAAGAGCAACGGCCGGGAAGGGACCGCCAGCAAGCAGTGCACCGCTGACTATCACGTCGCGATCGACGAATTCCCCGGTGCTGACAAATACGTGGGCGCATTCTTCGAAAAGCATGCGACCGCATCCCTGTTCAGCGTGTCGGCACGCAGGGCATCGCTCCACGGAGCGACCAGCGGCCCGTCGCCGAACATCGATCTGCTTCCCGGACCAACGCTGATCGACCGAATCGGCGTGACCGCGCTCGATTTCGCCGGCCATCTTCTCGCCAGCGGTAACGCATGCGTGCACGGCTGCGCCGGCTGGCCGGAGCTTCAGTAGTTGCGGACATGCACTGGCGGCTCCCCGGGCGCTCGGGGAGCCAGCAGTGCGGGCCAACATCTATATTTACCACCCGTGCGCAAGATCATAATCGCCGTGGTGGTACTGCTCGCAGCCCATGTCGCCCTGCTGCTCGCCGGTGCAGGCCGTGGCAACGCGAGCCTCGCCCGCTCCGGCACCACCGTCGGAATCGTTTTCGACGTCGGTGGACGCGGCGACAAGTCGTTCAATGATGGCGCATACGCCGGCGCGGACAGCGCGCGCCGGATGCTCGGGGTCACGGTGCGCTACATCGAGCCTGGTGATGGCTCTGATCGAGAGTCGGGGCTTCGCCTGCTGGCCGCGGAAAAGATGGACCTCGTCATGGGAGTCGGCTTCATCTTCACGGACGACCTGACCAACCTCGCAAGGGAATATCCCAACATCAACTTCGCCGGCATCGACCTCTCGCTCGCGTACGATTCGACCGGCAAGCTGATTCCGCCACCGCCAAATCTTGCCGCTCTCAAGTTTCGCGAGGAAGAAGGCTCCTTCCTCGTGGGATCGCTCGCAGCACTGGTTGGACATTCAAAGAAAGTCGGGTTCATCGGCGGCATGGACATACCGCTGATTCACAAATTCGAGGCGGGCTATACCGCGGGTGTGAAGTACGTCTGTCCTGACTGCACCGTGATCGCACAGTATGCCGGTGTCACTCCCGATGCGTTCAAGAACCCCAGCCGCGGAAAGGAGCTCGCGCTGAGCCAGTATCAATCCGGCGTCAACGTAATCTTCCACGCCAGCGGTGCGACGGGCCAGGGCGTATTCGAAGCAGCGCGCGCGATGCACAAGCTCGCGATCGGCGTGGACGCGGACCAGTACAACGACGCACCAGGCTACATACTCACGTCGATGGTCAAGCGTGTGAATGCAGCGACGTTCG
>DATNCZ010000090.1:0-5390 GCA_035553335.1 Gemmatimonadaceae bacterium | reverse complement strand
GTCTTGAGCGTGCCGTGCTTGCGTCGGCGCATCGCGCTGCCAACGGTCGCGCTCGCCTTGCTGCTGTACTTCCTGCCGGATGACTTCCGGCTCGACTTGCGGGCCGACGTCTTGTGAGCCGAAGACTTTCGCCCCGACCGTGATGCCTTGCGTGCTGCCATCTGAACCTCCCCGGAAAGGTTGATCTGTGACGCACGTAATGTTTTGCAAGAGCCGCGCCGATCGGGCCCATGCGTGCTGAGCGTACCAGCGCTGAAATGTCAGAGCAAACGCGAATCGAACGTGTTCCAGAACAGCGTCGTTCCGCTCGCAGTGCGCGCAAGCGACAGTGCTACCACGAACGCCTTTGCGGAATAGGTGTCGTCGAGCTGAATTCCCGTGGCCGCCGCGAGTGAGCGCGCGGCCGCGGTTGCGGCAGGAAGCGGTCTGCCGTATGCGCCGCCGTACGCGTCGCGCACGACACCGAGCAGATGCGCTGGAACGCGCGGAATGCGCTCTCCGCTCATTCGCTCGATCATGCGCGCGGTTCGCGAGATGAGCCGCCGCACCCGCAGTCTGTTGGCGACAATGGCCGGCGTCACCTGAACGCAGATCGTCGCGATGTCGAGTCCCGCGATTGCGAATCCGAGTGACAGGCCGGCCACGGTCCCACCACTTCCGAGCGGTACAACTACGCGCGCCGGCGTCGGCAACTCTCCCGCGCGGATCTGTTCCGCAAGCTCCAGTGCCGCATTGACGTGCGCGAGAACGCCGATCGGTGTGGATCCGCCAAGCGGTACGTAATGGCATCTCTGGGTGAGACGAGCCAGCTGAGCGGCGAGCAGCGCGCGCGTCGCGCCACCATACACGCGCGATGACGCGCATTCATCGGAGATCATGTCGGCAACGCGGTACGCCGAGTGATTCATGTCGTGTCGCCATCGTATGCCGATGACCCGAGCGCCAAGTCTGCGTGCGTGCATCGCGGTGGCAAGCACGTGCGTGGACCCCTCGCCGCCGGTCGTGATGACAGTGTCGCCGCTGCCGACACCGGCGAGCAGAAACTCGAGCGCTCGCGCCTTGTTGCCGCCGCAAACCGCTGCGTTGAGCCCGTCCGACTTGATCCATAACTCGGCGCCGTCGACAGTAACGCGATCGACAGGGGAGGGCAGGATGCACAACGAGACACGTGGAATCGCGCGAAGTGCGGGGAATCGCTCGTACAACGGCAGCGGCGATCCTGTGCGTTCTCCCCGGACCTGCGGTGTCTCGTCCGTCATTCTATCCTGTCATTCATCCGGTTGCGGCGGCGGCTCGGCGACGAACGGTAACGGAGTCGGATCGCCGATCACATCCTCGACGTACAGCATCTTCACGAGGATCATCACCAGGACCAGCAGTGGGACGGCGACGAACAGTCCCATGACACCAAACGCGAGTGCCATTCCCGCCTGCGTGAGTACCGTCAGAACCGGCGGCAGATTCACTCCCTCCTTCATGAGGAGCGGGATCAGCAGATGGCTCTCGAGGAAGTGGATGATGTAGAAGGCGACCAGCACGGCCGCGGCCTTCTCGGGCGAATCGACGAAGCCCATCGCGATCGCCGGTATCGCGCTGATGATGGGCCCCGCCATGGGGACGAACTGGAGGAGGCCGGACAGGATCCCCAGCGGCACCGCGGCGCGTACCTGCAGCACCGTGAGCACGGCGGTCGCGACCACGCCCATGACCAGCATTGCGATGAGCTGAGTGACGAGCCAGCGGCGCAGGGCGAGCGTTATCGCCTCCAGCACCTGCTCGCCGCGTACCCGTTTGCTGTGCGGGATCAGAGCGATGATCCCGCCGCGATAAAGCTTGGGGTCGGCTCCTATGTAGACAGCCAGGAAGAAGATGATGACAATGCTCGCTGCTACCTCGACGGTCGAGTGGAGCACCGGCAGTACGAATCCGGACGCCCCTGGGCTTCGGGCCAGGATCTGCTCCTTGAGCGCCCTGAGGTGAACCAGGGAATCACCGCCCTGCGGCGCATTTAGCGCGATACTGTCACGTTGCTGTTGCGATAATGGCGCAATCTGAGTGGAGTCCGGCTCGCCAGTGAGCAACGAGCCGACCACGCCGCCCTGGCGCTGGCCGATCCACCTGTCCAGCTTCACGAACGCTTCCGGGAGGCGTTGCTTGAGCTCGCGGTACTGGGTCCGGACCGTTGGGCCCGTCCAGGCGCCGAAGCCTATGAGCAGCGCGACCGAGCCCGCCACAATCAGGGCCGCGCCCAGTCCCTGTCCTATGCCGAAGCGCCGCAATCTCGCCGCGCCTGCCGAGATCGCGATGCCGAGCAACGCTCCGATGTAGGCGACGAAGATGAGATTGTGAGCCCGGAAGATCACGAAGCCGGTGACCGCAACGAGCAGGATTACGATTGTCGCTCGTGCTATGTCGCGGGTGAACCAGCCTGGGTGACGCTCTGTGGGACGCGGGAATCGCTCTGAGGTCATGATAGATTGAGGTATGGCAGATCCGTACCAGCCAGTTTACCTGGACACAGCAGAAAAAGCCGGCCTTTTCGTGGACTCCATTGCGGACGTCCGCGAAATCGCGCTGGATACCGAAGGAGCGAGCTTCCATCGCTACGTCGATCGGATCTATCTGCTGCAGCTCTCCACGCAGCATCATAGTGCCATCATCGATCCGTTGCACGCAGGCGCGCTGCCCAAGCTTGGCGCGCTGATGGAGAATCGGGAAGTGGAGGTCATCTTCCACGACGCCGACTACGATCTCCGGCTGCTTCGTCAGGACTATGGCTGGCATACGACGCACGTGTTTGACACCCGTATCGCGGCACAGTTGCTTGGGATTCCAGCTTTCGGGCTTGCGGCGCTGCTGGAGAAGTTCTTCAGTGTGAAGCTGGACAAGCAGCACCAGCGAGCCGACTGGTCGATGCGGCCCCTCACGCCGAGCATGCTCGACTATGCCGCGCAGGACACGCGCTATCTGCTGGATTTGAGAGACGAGTTGCGCACTGGGCTGGAAGCGCTCGGTCGCATGTCGTGGGCGGAGGAGGAGTTCGAGCGGCTCGAGTCGATCCAGTTCGCGCCGGACGATCCTGCGACGGGCTTCATGCGCACCAAGGGTGCGCGCGATCTCAAGCGGCGCGAGCTCGCGGTGCTCAAGGAGCTCGTCGCATGGCGCGACGAGCGCGCCGCGGCTCTCGATCGCGCGACGTTCCGTGTAATGGGGAGTGAGGCGATGTTCGAGATTGCGCGCGTGCATCCCAAGACGCGCGAGGAGCTCGCCGCGATCAAGGGCGTCCCGCGCGGGGTGGTAGAGCGGCACGCGCAGGATCTGCTGGATGCGGTGCAGCGCGGGCTGGCGGTTCCCGAGGCCGATCTGCCGCGCTTTCCGCGGGCACCGCGCTGGGACCGCGACCCGGACTTCGATTCCAACGTCGCGAAGCTGAAATCGGTCAGAGATGCCGCGGCCGCGCGGCTCAAGCTGGATCCCGGGGTGCTGTGTGCGCGGGACCGTATGGAAGCAGTCGCGCGCCGGAAGCCCAAGGCCGTCGAGGAGCTCGCGGAAATCCCGGAGCTCAGGCGTTGGCAGGCGTCGGTGCTGGGATCGGATTTCGTGGCCGCGTTGCGGGGATAACGACGCCCGGATCGATGACGACGACGTCGTCGCGATCCCCACGCCCGGATCGATGACGACGACGTCGCGACGCCGACGCCCCCATCGATGACGACGACGTCGCGACGCCGACGCCCCCATCGATGACGACGCCCGTAGGGGCAGGCCCCCGTGCCTGCCCGCCGTACGACGACGCCCCCGCCCACGCGAAACCCCATGACGTAATCCATATCCGGCGCGCCGGCGTTTTTTTTGACGTCCCCCGACGTTTTTTCGGCATTCCATCGTGTCTTTTGCCCCGGAGCCATCGTATCGTTCACGGCATCAGGGCGGTGGCCACGGGAGCCCGCCCGTACACGATCCACGTACGGATTCAAACCTTCCTTCACTCCGGTCCGTCTTATTGCCAGGACCGATGCAGACAGCCCTTGCCACCTCGCCCGAGACCATGAGTCCGACCACGAGTCCCACCATGAGTCCCATGGCCGCCGAGCCGGATGTACGACTCGCGGCCAGCGGGGACAGGCATGCCTTTGAGAGACTGTACCGGGACAACTTGAATCATGTGTACGCAGTGTGTGTGCGGATGTGTGGTGACCGCATGCGCGCTGAGGAGCTGGCGCAGGACGCGTTCGTGCGGGCGTGGGAGCGGTTGCCGCAGTTTCGGGGCGACTCGGCCTTCTCCACATGGCTTCACCGATTGACGGTGAACGTCGTGCTGGAGGCCCAGCGAAGCGAACGACGCAATCGCGCTCGAACCGAGAGCGATGACGTGCTGGATGAGGCACCGCCGATCACGAGGCGCGAGCATCATGCGGAGAAGATGGATCTCGCGGTTGCGATAGCGGCGTTGCCACCCGGTGCCCGGGCGGTGTTCGCACTGCACGACGTTGAAGGATACAAGCACGAGGAGATCGCGGAGATGCTCGACATCACTGCAGGTGGAAGCAAGGCTCAACTGCATCGCGCTCGGCGACTTCTCAGGGAGGCACTGGCATGACGAACGAAGAACCGCTCATGGATGACGAGCAGGCTGGAGACGCTGTGGCGAAGTATCTCGAGGAAAACCCGGAGCTGTTGCAGGGCATCGTGCCGGAGCACGATCTGTGGCCGGCGATCGAGAGCCGCATATCGGCGCGCGTCATTCCGATGGCGGCCCGTCCGGCGCGAGCTGCCCGCAGGTCGTTCGGATGGGTGCCGATGCTGATCGCCGCGTCGGCGCTCATCGCCGCGAGCGCGGGAGTGACGTACGTACTGACCACGCGATCAGTCGTGCAGGGCGGTGCGGTGGCCAGCAACGGTGCGAACACCCCTGCAGTCGTACCCGCAACCACCGACACGCAAGCACCTGGCGTGAAGCAGGGTGAGATGGCCGCGACACAATCACAGGTAGGTAGCGTTGCGGTGCACGCCGCGAGCGATTCGCCGAAGATCACACAGCACGGTCGGCCCGCGATGCAGCTTGCGTCGCGCCAGGGCGACAACGACGGCGATGCGATGCGGCAGACCTACGATTCCGAGATCACCACACTGCGCGCGGCACTGGATGCGCGGCGGGGGCAGTTGAATCCATCTACAGTTGCAGTGATCGAGCAGAATTTGCGCGTTATCGATGAAGCAATTAGCCAGTCCAAGGCGGCGCTCGCGAAGGACCCGAACAGCCGTCTCCTGAATGATCAGCTGGACCGCACGCTCGCCAAGAAGACAGGTTTGTTGCGCGCTGCGGCACTACTTCCGTCAGCGTGATGACGAGAGAGGATATGAGTATATGAGCAACACGCACATGAAGA
>DATNCZ010000089.1:0-5473 GCA_035553335.1 Gemmatimonadaceae bacterium | reverse complement strand
CGCACGGCGCAGCCGTGCCGCAACAGCTCATCGCCGGAGCGGAATGTCGCCTTGAGGCCTGCCTGATCGCTGTCGTACAGCAGGTATACGTTGCGCGTGTATCTCGCTACCATCGCACCCTGCGCTTCCGTGAGCGCGGTGCCGAGGGGTGCAACGACGGTCTCGATGCCGGCGATCATGAGGCGTATCGCGTCCATGTATCCCTCGACGACGAACACACGATCAGCCTTGCGAATTGCGTTCTTGCACCAGCCCAGCGCGTACAGAGTCTTCGATTTGCTGAAAACCGGAGTTTCCGGCGAGTTGAGATATTTCGGCTCTGCGTCGCCCAGGGCACGACCGCCGAACGCAACGTGACGCCCTGCCGCGTCCAGAATCGGGAACATGACGCGATTGCGAAAGCGCGGACGCGGCTCGGAGTTCTCGTCGCGGCGGCTCAGCAAGCCACCTTCGAGCAATCTCTCCACATCGAAACCCATCGTTCCCATGTGCGCGCGGAACGTACCGATGTCGTCCGGCGCGAATCCAAGCTCGAAACGATCCGCATCCGCGTGCGTGATTCCACGGCTCTCGAGATACGTACGCGCAACAGCCGCGCGCTCCGAGTCCCACAGCTCGCGCTGGAAATAATCAGCTGCGGCGGCGTTCATCTCCCAGAACGGATCGCGGGGATCGGGCCCAGCCCGCTCGACGCGCTGCTGCGGAATCTCGATCCCGACCGTGGATGCGACGGCGCGCAACGAATCCGGGAAGCTCATGCCAAGGTGTTTCTGCAGAAACGAAAATACGTCGCCCGACTCGCCACACTTGAAGCAGTGATACTGTCCGCGCCTGGGAGAGACGCTGAAATTCGGATTCTTGCCGCCGTGAAACGGGCACGGTCCCCGAAAATCACCACCAGCGCGCTTGAGCTTGACGTGCTCGCCGATGATCTGCACGATGTCCGCAGCCTCGCGAACGCGCTCGACTATTGGATCCGAGCTCATGCCAACTCCACCACCGTCACACCGGCTCCGCCCTCGTTCCACGCGCCGAGCCGGAAATTCGCAACGCGCGGCTCCTTCTGAAGCATCTCGGCGATCCGCTCGCGCAATGCACCGGTTCCCTTGCCGTGAATGATGCGCAGCGCCTTCATGTCGGCACGGACGGCATTGTCGACGGCGTGCATTACTATCCCTTCGACTTCACCCACGCGCATTCCGCGCAGGTCGATCTCGCTTGCGACGTGCGCTTCGGGCACGTCGCCGCGAATGGTCACTGCAAGTGCCGGTGCGGGTCGCTGCGCGCGCGTCAGATCGGATAGCGGAAGGCTCAGCTTGAGCGTCCCAACCGCGACGATCGCGTTGTCATCGCGCATCTCCATGAGCTGCCCTATGCGTCCGCCGAGGCTCGCGACCGCAACATGATCGCCAACCGACGGCGGCGCAGTATTGCGTCCATCGCGATCTGGCCGCGTCGTGCGCTCCCGTTCGTCCAGTCGATCGAGCTGGCGCGTCTGCTCCTTGGCAAGCTCCTCGACGTGACGTCGTGCCTCGCGCGCCGTTTCTTCGGGACTCTCCGACTTCTTGAGCGACCGAATCGTATTCTCGATCTCGCGCCGCGCGGCGAGCAGATATCTCCGCGACTCCTCACGCGCGCGACGTTCGGATTCACGCTCGCGCACGCCGGCATTGTGTTCGCGCTCGGCGACTCTGCGCGCGCGCTCCCGCGCGTCGTTCGCGATCACCTCAGCCTCGCGCTCGCGCTCGGCCAGTGCCGCGTCACGCGCTTCAAGGTCCGCGAGCAACACGTTCACATCACGCTCACCCACCGGAAGCCGCGCCTCGGCGCGCTCGAGCACCTCTGCTGGAACCCCCAACCTGCGCGCGATACTCAAACCGTACGACTGGCCCGGAATTCCCTTGATCAATCGGTATGTCGGCGCCAGCTCGATTGCGTCGAACTGCAACGAGCCGTTCACTATCCCGACGTCTTCGACGGCCAGCTGCTTGAGCGCTCCCAGGTGCGTCGTCGCTACCGTACGAGCGTTGCGAGCAGTGAGCGATTCGAGGACGGCGCCGCCGAGCGCTGCGCCCTCGACAGGATCGGTTCCCGATCCCAGCTCGTCAATGATGATCAGCGATCGATCGGTCGCGCCGGCCAGAATCTCGCGCAGATTTTTGACGTGCGCCGAGAAGGTCGAGAGACTCGCCGCTATCGATTGCTCGTCACCGATGTCCGCGTAGATCTCATCGTAGATCGCGATACCGCTTCCCTCTCCAACCGTCGGCGGGATGCCGGCCTGTGTACAGAGCGAGAGTAGTGCGATCGCCTTGATCAGAACGGTCTTGCCTCCGGTATTCGGGCCGGAAATCAGAAAGGTGCGCTCCGACTGGCCGAGCGGCAGGTCGAACGGAACGACGCGGGCACCCTGCGCGAGCAGCAACGGGTGCCGTCCGCCCAATATCTCGAAGCTTTCCGTTGGATCGCGGAGTATGACCGGCGCCGCATTGAACTCCAGCGCCATTCGGCCCCGCGCGTACAGGGAATCCAGTTCCGCGAGTGCGTCGAACGCCTCCGCCAGGCCCGCGTGACTCGGACGAAGCGTGTCACCCAGCTCGAAGAGTATGCGCTCGATCTCGATCATCTCCTCGGAAGCCAGCTCGCGCATGCGGTTACCCGCTTCGACGGCCGCTGGCGGCTCGATGAACAACGTACCGCCGGTGGAAGAAGCGTCGTGCACGATTCCGCCGACCGTCGCGCGGCCTTCGCGACGCACGGGAATCACGTATCGTCCGTTGCGAACCGTCACCGACATGTCGGGAACCTGCTGACTCGGATCCAGTCGCGTCATGAGCCGTTCGAGCAGCGCAACGAGATCCGACTCCGCATGCCGCAACTCGCGTCGTATCCCACGCAGTTTGGGCGACGCGGTATCACGAACGTCTCCGTCGTCGCTCAGAACGCGATCGATGGCCGCTTCCGCCTGCGTATCGCGCACGAGACGCGAGGTGACCGGTTCGAGCACGGCGCGCGCCGCAATGGGGAGCCGCGGATCCGCCAGCGAATCCAGGGTGAGCCGGGAGCTCCGGAGGAGCGCCCGGATCAGGACGAAGTCGGCGGCGGCCAGCGTGGCGTTCTCGACGCGAAGCCGCTCCAGTGCGCGTCGCGCGGCCGGTATGGCGTGGGGCGCCCAGCGGGCCTCGCTGGCTATGAGAGACCGTGCCGCAAACACCCGGGACTGCTCCCGCTCGATCCATACCCTGTCGGTGGTTGGCCTGAGCGCGCGGACGCGCTCCGCCCCCTCCGCCGACGTGGCGCGCTCAGCGACCACGTCGAGGACGCGGTGGAATTCCAGGACAGAGAGGGCGTGGTTATTCATTGAGCTTCTGAATAATACAGAGTGCGGCGAAAATACACCGAAGAGTCGGTGGGTTGGAGCTGGCTCACTTTTCGCGCCTGCCGCGACCCATGACAATGCTCACGATTTTCAGGTCGGTGATCTTCCGGACTGCCGGATTGCTGGTGTGCTCCAACGTATTCATGACGTTCGCCTGGTACGCCCACCTGAAGAATCTCGAAGCCAAGCCGTGGTACGTAGCGGCTCTCGTCAGCTGGGGGATCGCGCTGTTCGAGTACATGCTGCAGGTGCCGGCGAATCGAATCGGATACACTACACTCACTCTCGGCCAGCTCAAGATCATGCAGGAAGTGATAACGCTGAGCGTGTTCGTGCCGTTCGCGTATTTCTACATGGACCAGCCGCTCAAGATGGACTACCTCTGGGCGGCGCTTTGTATCGTGGGGGCGGTGTTCTTCGTGTTCAGAGGGCACTGAGGGGACCGCGGCGTTTCGATCGCCCGTCGTCTGCCGTGCGGTGCGTGGCGGGGATGAATCGGGCGTGGATCCGGTTTCGATTGCGCGTAAATGGGCCAGGCGTGTGGTGCGGTGAATCGACGCGGTGGACATCCGGTTTCGATTGCATTTACGGGGGCCAGGCGCGGAAGAATCCGCGCCCTACGCGGGACCACCAATTCGGCGCGTGGACAGCGTCGGCGGGGTTATACCTTGGCCAGCTCTTCCTTGGCGATGCGGCTGATCATGCTGCCGTCGGCTTTTCCCTTGAATTGCGGATTCACGCGGCCCATCAGCGGTCCCATGGACGAGGCGCCGGATGCAATCGCGGCGCGCACCGCTGCGCGGACTTCGTCTTCGCTTGCCTGGGCCGGCAGATACTTCTCCAGAGCGGCGACCTCCGCGCGCTCCTTCTCGGCGAGATCGGGGCGGTTCCCCTTGTCGTACATCTCGACCGATTCGCGCCTGCGCTTGATGCCCTTGCGCAGCACGTCGAGTACGTCGTCGTCAGTTGGCTCGGCGCGAAGTTCTATGCGCTTGTTCTTGACGTCCGACAGTATGGTCCCCAGCAGCAGCACCGCGCTCTTGTCCTGCGCCTTGCGCGCAGCATTGAGGTCGGCCTGCAGTTTGTCGCCGAGCAGCGACATTACATCGCGCGATGACGGCGATTCTTGCGCGTCGCCGCATTCATCTTGCGCTTGCGACGTTCGCTCGGCTTCTCGTAGTGGCGATGCTTGCGCAGATCCGCGAGGATCCCCGCCTTCTCGACCTTCTTCTTGAAGCGTTTGAGCGCGCGCTCAAAATTCTCGTCTTCCTGAATGATGACTTCTGACAAACCCTATCGCCCCCGATGCTGTAACGGTTGATGTGCAGCCTTTAATAATAATCTCAGCCCGGCGGCCACGCCATGTTTCGGCCGCCCAGAACGTGGGCGTGGAGATGATGGACGGTCTGGCCTGCGTCCGGGCCCGTATTGATGACCACCCGATACCCGCCATCCAGCCCCTCCTGCCGCGCCACGTCCCCAGCCAGGGCCAGAACCTCGCCCAGAGTGGCCGGATCCGTCGAATGGGCGAGTGAGACTATGTGCTTCCGCGGGACCACCAGCACGTGCACGGGCGCCTTCGCGTCCAGGTCGCGGAAGGCAACCGCCGCCTCGTTCTCGGCGACCATGGTAGCCGGAATCTCCCCCCGGACGATCTTGCAGAAAACACAGTTTGCGGAGTCGTCCGCCATGAGAATTACCGGTCTGAGATGAGTTTCGCTTCCAGCAACGCGCGGGCCACGGCGACACCGGCGACGGCCGCCGTCTCGAACCGCAGGATCGAGTGGCCGATCGAAGCGAGCCTGAATCCGGCCGCCTGAAGGCCATCCAGCTCTTCCGCGTCGAAGCCCCCTTCGGGCCCCACTGCCACCACCATCGGTTCCGAGACGTCCATGGCGCCGAACGCCCGCCCGCTCGCTTCGAGGACCACGCGCGATCCCTCGGGAGAGGCGGCCATCGCGCGCTCTGGCGTCGCTTCGGGAAATATCTCGGGCAGCCAGGCAGAACGCGACTGGAGCAACGCAGACGTCATCCGCGTACGTACCTTGTTCCGGAAAGTCGGGCCATCGCCGCGCGGCGACACGCTCCGGGACC
>DATNCZ010000088.1:0-10227 GCA_035553335.1 Gemmatimonadaceae bacterium | reverse complement strand
GCTCCTTCGATGATGCCGGGAATGTCGGCGACGACGAATGTGCGGTGATCGGAAAGCTGCACCACGCCAAGATTCGGCTGAAGCGTGGTGAAGGGATAATCCGCGATCTTGGGGCGCGCAGCGGAGATCACCGACAGCAGCGTGGATTTACCAGCGTTCGGTTGTCCGACGAGACCCACGTCCGCAATGAGCTTGAGCTCGAGCTCGAGCGTGCGCTCCTGACCATCCTCGCCTGGCTGCCACTCGCGCGGCGACTGGTGAGTAGCGGTGACGAAGAACGCGTTGCCCTTTCCACCGCGGCCGCCCTTTGCCACGATGAATTCCTCGCCATCGGCCAGAACGTCGGCGAGAATCTGGCCGGTCACCGCGTCGCGCACGATGGTGCCGGGCGGTACGGGCATGTAGATGTCCTTGCCGCTCTTCCCCGTCATGTTTGAGCCCATGCCATGCTGGCCACGCTCGGCGGCCCACTCGTCGCGATACGTGTAGTCGAGCAGCGTGGCGAGGTTGGAGTCACCACGGACGATCACGTCGCCGCCGCGGCCGCCATCGCCGCCGTCCGGGCCACCCATCGGGACGAGACTCTCGCGCCGGAACGACTGGCATCCGGAACCACCAGTGCCCGCTATCGCGCGGACCGTCACCTTGTCTATGAACATCGTCAGCTCTCCTTGATTCGATTCAATTCTTCACGCGCCGCGGCGAGCGCTTCGCGGGAGACGATGTCGGTCAACGCCGATAGCGTCAGTGCCAGATCATCCGGCGTTGCACCACAGTTGAGCGCCCCGCGCAGGTGCGACTTGAGCTGCGGGATCTGTTCCGACGCAGCACACGCGGCGACGATGCAGAGCTCCCGTTGTACCAAAGTCATTCCAGGACGCGAGAGGACCTTCCCGTATCCATCCATGACCATCCACGCATCCAGCGCCGGATGCAGCCGTCCGACCTTCTGCCGCAGCGCATCGTACTTGCCACCGTACACCGCTCGGCACGCTTCCTCTCCCTGCAGCCGGTAGACATCGGGCAGCGGTGGCGTAGTCGCAGCGTCCTCGGCCGGAGCCGGCTCGCCGGATACTTCGCGCCAGATACGCATGGAGTTCAGCGCGCGCGGGAAACCCGCGAACAGGTACGATTGCAGCAAGACCTCGTCCACCGCCCGCGGAGACGCGACGCCGACGGCTTCCACCATCATGCGTCGAGTGAACGCCAGTGGCGCACCCGCGACGGCCGCGGAAATACGAACGAGCGCACGCATCGAGTCGCTGAACAGCGCCTCGTGTTCAATGCTGGATTCCATAATGTCAACGATACGTCAAGTCACGCACAGCGCCACGGCGCATCCATGCGCGACGAATCAGATCATTGCGCGAACGACTACCTCGCCCACGACCTCGTGGCGAGTATCGCGCACGGGCTTGCGGGCAATTTCAGCAAGACGTTGTGGCAACGGATCAGGCAAGGCACCAAGGTGCTGCAGCAGCGCCAGCAATGCGGGATACTGCGCACGAGACGCTCCATCCTCGACCTTGAGCGCTATCCCGATTCCTTCGCTCACGATAGCCGCGGAATGCACGCCCTCTGCGCCGATCTTGCAGAGGATACCCGGGGCCTCGGACATCACGACCGTATCGAACCGGTCGGTACCGCCAACCAGGAACGGATTGCAGATCATCGAGCTGCCGATACGCGCTGGGACTTCGTCGCCCCTGGCCATCGCGGCCGAAAAACGCGCAAATGCGCGCGCCATGGCTTCGAGGCTGATGCCGAATACGGGGACGCCACAGCCGTCGCGCGCGATCCTTATGTGGGAGCGGCTGGTGCCGGTCCAGGTCTCGATAGTTCGTACTATGGCTTGCTGCACGGGGTGATCGAGATGATCGTACCCAGCTGTTGGCCAGCCGGCGGTCTGCGCGCACGCGAGCATGGCAGCGTGCTTGCCGGAGCAGTTGTTGTGGAGCCGGGTCGTCCGGGCGCCCGATTCGCGCAACAGACGCTGACCGCGCTGTGACAATGGCTCCGCGGCGCCGCATGCGAGATCACCCTCTTCCAGCCCCAGGTCGCTCAGCATCCGCTCGACGATCGCGACGTGTTCCGGCTCACCGCCGTGCGATGCGCAGGCCAGCGCGATCTCGTCTGCGCCCCAGCCCAGCTCATCCACGTGCCCCGTGGTCATGAACGGAATGAGCTGGAACGGCTTGGCGCACGAGCGCCAGTACGTCTGCAGCTCAGGATTCCGGGCGTAGCCGACGAGGGCGTCGTCCGCGACGATTGCAGCAGAAACGTGATGGACCGATTCCACCGCGCTCCCGCGCGTGACGACTACATCGATATCATAAGAAGGGGCGGGACTCACCCCTTAAAATATCGTGATCGCTCCCTTGGTGTAGCGTTTGGGGTTCTTCTTGACGTCCGCCAGAATCTCGTTCAGGTGCTGGACCGCCTGGACCATCTGATTGTAGAGGGTGGTATCGCTCAGGAGTCTCGAAGCGGTTCCGTTGCCCTTGCTCAACGATGCGACCAGCGAGTCGGCGTGCGCCGTGACCGTCACGAGGTTGGTGTAGAGCGAGTCGTCCTGAAGCAGCTTGCCGGCTGTTCCCTTGCCCGAGTTGAGCTTTGTCATGAGCGAATCGACCTGGCCGACCATCTCGGTGAGGTTGGTATAGAGCTGCGGATCGTCCAGCAACCTGCCGACGGTCCCATCCGGATTCTGAAGCCGCTTGAGGAGAGCGCTCGTCGATGCCAGTGTTGCGTTGAGCCTGTCGTACAGCCCGCGGTCCGTGAGCAGCTTGCCAACGGTGCCGTCGCCGCGCGCAACCGATTGCGTCAGTCCGCGCAGATCGTGCGTGAGGCCGGCGACATCCGTCAGCACCGCGGCCGCACGCTGGATCATCACGTCGTATCCGATGGAAGGCCCGAGCAGCAGAGTGTCGCCTTCGTGCAGCGGGCGAAAGCGTGGCGTTCCCGGGGTGATGTCGAAGAACCGATCGCCGAGCAGACCCTGGTTGCGTAGCATGACGCGCGAATCCATGCGTACCTGCTGCTGCAGATCCTCATCGATCTGCACGGTGATCTTGAGATTGCGCGTGGTGTCGTTGTCGACGGGCAGAAATTCGATCTTGCTGATGGAGCCCGCGAGCTGGCCCGCGACGGTCACCTGTCCGCCCTCGCGCAGTCCGCTTGCGTTGGGGACGAAGGCATACAGCGAATACCGGCGCGTGAACAGCCGCGCTGCTTCGCCGAGCCGGATGATCGCATACGTGAGTATGGCCAGCGCAACGATCGCGAGGGCAGCGACACGCAGCGCATCCTTGGTTATGATCTCGGAGCGTCTCATTCAGTAACCGCCCAGGAAAGTCTGGATGTACTTGTCGTCCGACGCAGCCATTTCCTCGGGCGATCCGAAGAATACGATGTGTCGGTCGTGCAGCAGCGCGATCTTGCTCGACATGCGAAATGCGGATCTGATGTCGTGCGTGACGACGACACTCGTGACGTGCAGCTCGCGTTGCAATTTCATTATGAGATTCGTGATGATGCCAGTCGTCAGAGGGTCGAGGCCCGACGTCGGCTCGTCGTACAGCATTATCCCCGGGTTGGCCGCGAGTCCGCGCGCGATGCCGACGCGCTTCTGCATCCCGCCCGACAATTCGGAAGGGGCGAGTTGCGTCACCTCGTCGGGGTCGAGGTCCACGAATCGCAGCTTCTCCCGCACGCGCTCGCCGATCTCGTCGTCGCTGAGGTTGGTGTGCTCGCGCAGCGGATATGCGACGTTCTCGTACACCGTGAGCGAATCGAAGAGCGCCGAGCTCTGGAACACCATCCCCATGCGCTGGCGAATCTTGAGCGCTTCCTCGTACGTCACCTTCTCTATGTCCTTCCCGCGGATGAAGACCTCGCCGCGATCCGCGACGAGCAACCGAAGAATCAGCTTCACGATCGTCGATTTTCCGGTTCCGGATTCGCCGACGACGGTGACCGTCTCGCCCTTGCGCGCCGCGAAGGATACACCTTCGAGGATGGGACGATCGAATGCCAGCCATACGTCGCGCAGCTCGATGACGGGTGCGCCGTGCGGCGGCGGCGAATCATCCCGGTCCTCGTCGGCCTGAATCTCGTCGCGGATCGCGGCGCGCACGCGTTCCGTCTGGATCGCGTCGTGGTCGTCGTCGCGATCGGTCATGATGGCAACAGCGCCAGGAGCGCCTGTGTGATGAAGTAATCGGTGACGAGAATGAGGATGCTGGCCGTTACGACCGTACGCGTCGTCGAGACGCCGACTCCCTCGGTACCGCCGGTCGTGCGAAGTCCGAAGTGACATGCCGTGAGCGAGATGATGCCACCGAACACGAACGGCTTGATGAGACCGTGCACGAAGTCGTTGGGGATGAAGCGCAGGACGAAGCCGCCGTTCGATATCTGATCCCAGACAGTCGCCCAGTAGAGCGAGGTAGGAAGCTGGAGATAGAACTTGGCGATGACGTTTCCGCCGAAGATTCCCGCAACGTCGTTGATCACCGTGAGTGCGGGCAGCATCAGGAGCGCCGCGATCAGACGCGGCGTCACGAGCTTCTTGATGGGGTCCGTGCCCATCACATTGAGCGCGTCGATCTGTTCCGTCACGCGCATGGAGCCGATTTGTGCCGCGATGCCCGAGCCAACGCGCCCGGCGACCATGAGTCCGGCGAGAACCGGACCGAGTTCCCGGATCATGGAAGCCGTTACCAGGCTACCGACGTAGGTCGTCGCACCGAAGCGCTGCATCTGAACCGCGGATTGCAGGGCCAGCACCATCCCCGTAAAAAATCCGGTAAGAACGACGATGCCGAGTGACTGGACTCCGATGGAATCCATCTGCTGGATCACGTCCTCGCGATAGAACGGCGGGACGAAGATGAAACGGATGGCATTCCAGGCAAGGATGAAAGCCTCCTGCAGGGAGAAGACTTTCTTGCGGGCTGCGGCGTTGATTCGTTCTAGTAAGGCCATCCGCTCCGTCAGAAGGCAAGGGACATGCCGACCGCAACTCGCCCGGATTCGGCTGTCATCGAGGCGTCCTTTGCCGATCCCCGGCAAAGGGCTAGGTTGGTAGGCGATGATCGAGACAATTCAGCGGCACAGGCTCGTTGCACTGCTCGAGTCGGCGAAAAGATACCACGTGGCAGTGGCTGGCGATGCCATGCTCGACGTGTATCTGGTCGGCGACGTCGAGCGAATCTCGCCGGAAGCGCCGGTTCCGGTGGTTCGCGTACGGGAACGGCGACACGCCCTGGGCGGTGCCGCCAACGTCGCACAGAACGTCCTGGCACTCGGCGCATCCTGCAGCATGGTCTGTACGGTGGGTTCGGACGCGGCAGGCAGAGAGCTCACGCACATGCTGCGAAGTGCGGGCGCAACGGTGACCGGGGTGCTCCCGAGCGCCAAGCCGACCACCACCAAAACCCGCATCGTGGCGCGGGCCCAACAACTCGTGAGAGTGGACGAGGAAGACGACCTGGACGCCGACGGCGCCGACACGGAAGCGTTGATAACGGCCGTTCGAACGACTGTTCGAGAGGCCGATGCGCTGGTTCTGGAGGATTACAACAAGGGAGTGCTGGCACCGACGGTGATCCGCGCTGCGATGGACGCCGCGCTGGCCAAGGGAATTCCGGTCGTGGTGGATCCCAAGTTCCGGAATTTCTTCGAGTTTCGCGGGGCGACGGTATTCAAGCCGAATCGGCGGGAGCTGGAGTCGGCGGTCGGGGCCACGCTGGACATCGACTCGCCGGCGGCACTTCCGGCGACCTGTGCGCGCCTCGGGGTCGAGCATCTGCTCCTCACGCTCGGGGAGCATGGCATGGTACTGGTATCGGCGGACGGCGAGGTCGGACGCATTCCCACGACGGCGCGCGAAGTTTACGACGTGGTGGGAGCGGGCGACACGGTGACCGCGTATCTCGCGACGATGCTCGCGGCTGGCGCCACGGCGTCGGAGGCGTCGGTCATCGCGAATTTCGCGGCTGGCGTCGAAGTCGGAAAGCTGGGCGCGGCCACGGTCGGTGTCGATGAAGTGCTCGATGCATACGACGCGTACGACGCGTACACCAGCACAACCACACAACAGACCATCAATTGAAAAGTTTCTCACGTGCGATTGCGATAGCTCTCGTTGCCGTTGCGTCGCTGGCGCTGCCGCGATCTGCACGCGCACAGGCGTCGCTGTACGTTCCGCTGGACGACATCGCATACCGGTTCGCAGATGCACTGATCGCGCGCGGCGAGCTGCGCGGCGTGTCGCTGCTCGAGCGTCCCTACACTGCCGCGCAGATGTCCGCCGGCGCCGATACCGCACTCGCACACACACACTCGCCGGTGATCCGATCGTACGCGATCGCGCTGCGCACCGCGCTCGAGCGGTACGCGGTCAATGCAGGCGGCGCAACGACTTCGGCGGATCAGCCGGCATTCATCGCCAACGCCGACGTGTTCAGCACCGCGCAGACATCGGGACAGCGCGAGCTGATGCTGGCCGACACGAATCACAGCGTTACCGGTGGCGCGGGATTCCGGCTTGCGATGGTTGCGGGCCCGATCGCGGCGATGATTCATCCGATCATCGACAACAGGCTCAATCACGATCCGGATTTTGCGGGCAAGCAGGACCGCGCGCTCGCGGGCCGCACTGAAGACGCATACGTCAGCGGTCAGTGGAAGTACGGAACGTTGTTCGCCGGACGAATGGCGCGGAACTGGGGGCCGTCGTCACTGCAGGGGTTGCAGCTCGGGAGCGCGCCGTACACCTACGATCAGTTGTACACGCAGATCGGCACCGATCGCATTCACATGTCGGCGCTTGCAACCCGACTGGACGATGATTTTCAGCCGGATGGAGTGTACGCGCGGTACTTCTACACTCACCGCCTGTCGGTCAGATGGCGCGATCTGGAAGTCGGCACGTCGGAGGGATATCTCGCTTACGGAATCGGCAGATCGTACGATCCGTCGCTGCTCAATCCGCTCAACATCTACGCGCTGTCGTGGCGCAACGAGCACGTCGCGGGGAATCTCACGCTCGGCGGAACTGTCGCACTCCGCACCGCCAGGTTCGGCAACTACTCGGCGGAGCTGCTGCTCGGGAACAGACAGATCGATTCATGCCCGACACTCGCGTGTCAGGAGCCTGCGTCGTACGGATACTCCGCGACCGCGGAAGGAATTCCGTTCTTCGGCGACCAGCGCCTGTTCGCGTCGTACTCGCGGCTGTCGGCGCTGGCGTATCGCGGAAAGGAAGGGCCGGCTGCGCAATACGCGAGTCTCGGCGTCGGGCTCGGGCAGCCGTTCAGCGATTACGACGAAGTAAAGGCGGGCGTGGATCTCGCGCTGGTGCCATACACCACGGTCAAGTTGTACGGCGCATTCAGGCGGCAGGGACAGGGTGATTTTCATCTTCCATTTCCGACGCCGGCGCAGTATGCCACGACGCCCGGATTTCTGGATGGTGTGGTGGAGCACACGGCGCGCGTGGGAGTGGAGGGCGGCGGCATGATCGCGCCGGGCGTGGAACTGACGGGAGACGTCGGTGTGAACCACAGCACTAACGCGGACCACCTGATTGGCGTGACGCGGAACGAGATCGCTGCGCGTGCGCGATTCCAGTGGACTCCCAAGGGGTTGTATTTCTAGCGCGAACCGCAGAGCATCGAATGCATTACACGGCTACTTTCGTTCTCGACAAGAACGCAGGTCCGTCGGGGATGAGATAGACGGCGCGTTTCCCGCATCCGAGCCCAGTGGCGCCCGCGCAGGACTCCCAGTAATTTGGTCGGGAGAACGCTGCAGTCCAGTTTCGATGTCAGCAGGACGGGGCAGAAGCTCAACGGTCGAGCAGTCGGCTCATAACCGTCAGGAAGTGGGTTCAACTCCCACCTGCCCTATTTCCCAACCGCAAGCAGTGTGGCCGAAGGGCGGGGCTTTGCGGCGAAGCGTCCGGTCAGGTAACGCGTGACCGGTCGCTCGAGGACGACGTGGAACACAACGCCCGCCACGGTCGCGATCAGCGCGATCACCAAAAGAGTCACCGTGTCGGGCTCGATGTGCATCTGCTTCCCGAGCCTTATCGCGACGATGATGACCGGCAGGTGTACGAGGTAGATCGCGTACGAGGCATCGCCGAGCAGCCGAAGCAGCGGCGCGTGGAACGACGGCCGGCGAAGATCCTGCGCGGCAACAGCCAACACTATCAGCGCAGACGGCACTGCGTAGCTGAACACTTCGGCGACATCCGGCGCGACGAGCGACTGATCGTGCGCCGCCGCGACCGCCCACGCGACGACTCCGATTGCACCCCATGCCGCGGGCACCGCAACTGTGCGCGTGAGAATGAAGGCAGCGATCGCCGACCCGGCAACGAATTCCAGGTTGTAGGGGCTGAAAAGGAATGAGATCGCGAAGGGCAGCGCCGTGGGCGCCACTGTCTCGACGACGCAGGCGACGACGCTCGCGGCAAACACCGTAGCGAGCAAAGGCTTCCATACGCGACCGGGCAGCGCAATTGCCAGCGCGAAAAGGATGTAGAATTTCAGCTCGTGCGAGAGCGTCCACGCGGGCGGCACGAGCGGGAGAGCTCCGTTGATCGGCCACAGCAGGTACGAGCGGAGGATGAACCAGCTGTTCATCTTCTCCGCGTGCACGGCGTGTGCGGTAATCAGCGCGCCGATGAGAACGCCAGTCGTGACTATCCATAGTGGCGGATAAACGCGTATGAACCGCCTCGTCAGAAAGCGCCGAGTGGCCGCCGGCTGGCCTATGTCGTGCCGGTGGACGAGGTAGATGACGAAGCCGCTTATGACGAAAAAGAGGTCGACGCCAGCGTGGCCAAAGCGCCAGAACTCGAAAGTGCCTGCCGAACCCAGGTCGCGGAGCGCGATCTGACGAACGTGGTAGAGAACAACGAGGAGCGCAGCCGGACCACGAAGCGCGTTCAGTCGCTCCAGGCGTTGATTGCGAGGCGTCGGAGGGCCGTCCCGATCCGGTGGCATGCGCCAAATCTATCGCCCGCCTGTGACTCGCCGTTCCGGCTCACCCTCTCGGGTGGTTCCAGCCCTACCCCGTCACCGTGGCGGGCGGTATTTTACGAGGCTCCGGTTCATTACCGGCCGGTCGCGTAGCTCAGCTGGTTAGAGCGCTGCTTTCACACAGCAGAGGTCCGGGGTTCGAGTCCCTGCGCGACCACTCGCCTACCTTTCTCTCATCACAAACCAGAGCATGCGTGCTTTGAACCTCCGGTCACTCCTCGTGGCCGTTGTCGTATCCGGAGCGCCGGCGCTAGCCGCGGCGCAGAATCCGTCGCCGCAGCAGGCGCAGCAGATGCTGCAGAACAATCCCGCGCTGCTCCAGCAACTGCGACAGCGGATCATGACCAGCGGCATGACGCCGGACCAGGTTCGGGCGCGGTTGAGAGAAGGTGGGTATCCGGAGAATCTGTTGGACGCCTACATGAGCGGCGGCTCGCCTGATTCGACGGCAAGCCAGAGTGACGTGTTCAACGCGGTGCAGCAGCTCGGAATTGTTGACAGTGCACAGGTCGATCTCCTTCGCTGCGGGCTCAATCCGGATTCGCTGATGTTCGCCGATGCTCAGCATGGCGGTAATCCGGGCGTTGATACGACCAGCGGGTCTCTGGGCTCACTCAATTCCCTTCAGCCGCGGGGCACGAATCTCTCCGGTGGAGTTCAGGGGGATGCGGCGTACGCATCCGACAGTGTGCGAAACAGCCGCCAGCGACAAGCGCTGGCGCGCGCCTGCCAGGCCCGTGCCGACTCGCTTCACCGTCCGGAAGTGATCGCGCAGGCGCGACGCGACAGCGGATTCACGATATTCGGCCTCGACTTCTTCCGTCGCTCCACGACATTGTTCAACCCGAACGTCGCCGGTCCGGTGGACGCGAACTACCGCGTGGGTCCGGGAGATCAACTCGTGCTCGTACTCACGGGCGATGTAGAGCAGTCATACCAGCTCGACGTTACACGCCAGGGATTCATAGTCGTACCGCAGGTCGGCCAGATATCGGTAAACGGCCTTACGCTCGCTCAGTTGAACGACGTTCTGTACGATCGCCTCAGCCGCGTGTACTCGGGTGTAAGGCGTGGCGCAGACGCGACGACCCACTTCTCGATAACACCGGCGAAACTCCGCAGTAACATGGTGTTCGTCGTTGGCGACGTAATGGCTCCAGGCGCATATCAGGTA
>DATNCZ010000087.1:0-2394 GCA_035553335.1 Gemmatimonadaceae bacterium | reverse complement strand
GTCGGTGCAGACGGCCGCCCATCGAACCGAATCGTGCTCCTCAAGGCTTTCGACGAGCGCGGCTTCGTCTTCTACACCAACTACGAAGGACGCAAGGGGAGCGAGCTGCTCGCCAACCCTTACTGCGCGCTATGCTTCCACTGGCCGCCGATGGAGATCCAGATACGCATCGAGGGTCGCGCCGAGCCGACGAGCGCGGCTGAAGCGGACGCGTATTTCGCATCGCGAGCGCGCGCGAGCCAGCTTGGCGCGTGGGCCTCCGATCAGAGTCGTCCGATGACACAGCCGGGAGATCTGGAGCGCCGGGTGGCGGAGGTCGCCGCGCGCTTCGAAGGATCGAGCGTCCCGCGGCCGCCGTACTGGTCCGGCTTTCGCGTCGTACCGGACAGAATCGAGTTCTGGCACAACCGGGCGAGCCGGTTGCATGACCGCACCGTATACGAGCGCGAAGGTGATGCATGGCGCGTCACAGCACTTTACCCTTGATTAAACTCAGAGCATGACCACGACATCCCACCCCGAACCATTCGCGCAAACCGGCTCCGAGCCGTGGACCATAGACGAATCGCGCACTCTCTACAACATAGAAGGGTGGGGCAACGGTTACTTCGACATCAACTCCAAGGGCCACGTAGTCGTTCGGCCGGACAAGGACGAGCGCGGCCGCGAGCTGGATCTATTCGAGCTGGCGATGGACCTCGAGGCGCAGGGCGTCGGCATGCCGCTGCTGATTCGGTTCTCGGACATCCTTCGCTCGCGCATCGAAGACCTGCACGAACGGTTCGCACACGCGATCAAGGAATTCGACTACAGCGGCGGTTATACCACGATCTATCCGATCAAGGTGAACCAGCAGCGCCACGTGGTCGAGGAGATCGTGGAGTTCGGGCAGCCGTACGGAGTCGGCCTGGAATGCGGCAGCAAGCCGGAGCTGCAGGCAGTGCTCGGTCTCGCCGAAACGACGGGCCACACGATCGTGTGCAACGGCTACAAGGACGAGGAGTTCATGCGCCTCGCTCTCATGGGCCAGAAGCTCGGCCACGAAGTCTTCATCGTCATGGAGCAGGTGAGCGAGGTGGACGTCCTGTTGCAGGTCGCCGCGGCGCTCGACGTGCGACCGAACATCGGTATCCGCATCAAGCTCTTTGCAGAAGGCGCGGGACGCTGGGCGGAGAGCGGCGGAGAGAAGTCCAAGTTCGGGCTCAGCCCCTCGCAGCTCGTCCGTGTGATCGACAAGCTGACCGACGCGGGCTACCTGGACTGCGTTCATCTGCTGCACTTCCACCTCGGTTCGCAGATCACCGACATCAGATACATCAAGGCCGGTTTGCAGGAAATCGCGCGGTACTACTCGGAGCTGCGCAAGATGGGCGTCGACGTGACGCACGTCGATGTCGGGGGCGGATTGGGTGTCGACTACGACGGGACGCGTTCCACCGCGCACGCCAGCGTCAACTACACGTTGCAGGAATACGCCAACGACATCGTGTACACGCTGGCCGAGGCGTGTCGCGAGGAAGACTTGCCGATGCCGCACATCATCAGCGAGTCGGGCCGCGCGCTCACTGCGCATCACGCATTGCTGCTGTTAAGCGTGATCGACGTCGAATCCGTTACCGAAGTCGTTCCACCTCAGCTGGATGAGGACGATCACGCGTTGTTGCACGAGATGGCGACCGATCTTGAAACCGTCAACACGCGTCGGCTGCGTGAGGTGTTTCACGACGCGACGTTCGACAAGGAGCGCGCGCAGCAGCTGTTCGCGAGTGGCGTGCTGTCGCTTCGCGGCCGCGCGCGCGCGGAGCAGTTGCATCTTGCGTTGATCAATTCCGTGGCGCGCGAGGCGCGCAAGGATCGCGAGGAGTACTCCGAGATCATCGAGGATCTGGAGGCGACGCTGGTCGATCGCTACTTCTGCAACTTCTCGCTGTTCCAGTCGCTTCCCGACAGCTGGGCCATCGATCAGTTATTCCCGATCATGCCCGTGCATCGACTGGACGAGGAGCCCGTTCGTCGCGGCACGATTCAGGACGTGTCGTGCGACAGCGATGGAAAGATCGACCGTTTCGTCGGTGGCGATCGCAATTCGCCGCGCCAGAGTCTGGAGCTGCATCCGTTCCACGACGGCGAGCCGTACGTCATCGGGATCTTTCTCACCGGTGCGTATCAGGAGATACTGGGTGATCTGCACAATCTGTTCGGGGACACGAACGCCGTGCACATCCGGCTCAAGGAGCGCGGATACGAGATCACTGATCTCGTGCACGGCGATACGGTCACGGAAGTGCTGGCCTACGTGCAGTTCCGCGCCGCCGACCTGTTGACGACGTTCCGCCGCAAGGTAGGCAACGCGAAGAACATCACGCGCGACGAGGCGAATGCCTTCATCGCTGA